>CALDJX010000681.1 GCA_937899075.1 uncultured Planctomyces sp.
CGGTTGCAATCCTCAACGGCGGGTGCTGACTATACAGCCAATGTTTTCCTGCTCCATTCAGGAATTGTCTGGGTTTCGTTCAGTGCGAGTAACAGCCAGTATCGTTCAGACTCCGGAAGTTCGTGCGTTTCAATCAGCATACGATAGTTTTCCAGTGCTCCGGCCATGTCGCCGGAGAGAACCTGCTGTTGTGCCAGTGCGGATCTCAGCAGGGCATCGGATTCTCCAAGATCAACCAGCTTCTGATAGTATTCAGACGCGGCCTTATTATCGCCTCGAACCTGCTCGATCACTGCAAGTCGTTCGAGTAACTGCCGGTCGCCCTGAGCTATTTGAACCGGATCTACCGCCATCGACTCAGCCAGGGCCTTCGCTTCCGAAAGCTTGTTGTCCGCAATCATCACGTCGATCACCAGAATCCGTTGTTCGGCAGTCAGAGCGGCCGAATCTGGCAGGTGCTGCATGGCCTCCCTGACTCGCCCTTCCTGAAGCAGCAGGCCCGAATACTCGCACAGAATTTCAGGCTTGCACGGGTATTCTCGAACCAGATCTTCAAAGTGTTTTACTCCGCGTTCGGTATCTCCTGCATTTGCAGCACAGCGTGCCGCAGCCAGAAGAAGGTCCTCCCGTGGGATGGTCGGCGGCATCAAATTACCGAAACCTTTATCGGCCTGCTGAGTTGGATTCTGATCAACGCTGTTTTGGTCTTCCTTCAACAACGCTTCATAAGACCTCAGTGCCAACTGAAACTGTTTTGTATCCGCCAATGCGTTCGCCAGACGCATTTGTTGTGCTCGGGAGAGATGTTCGGACTGACCTCCGACACTCAACAACTGCACCACATCGTCTGCTCGTTTCAGTTTTAACATGACATCACAGACCAGCAACTGACGCTTATCACTCAGCTGCTGGGACCGCAGACGGTTAACTAGCTGGACGGCACGTCTTGTCAGCTCGGTCGGTGGCTGAATATGCCCCAACATCGCCGACAGAATCGCTTCTTCCAGTTGTTCGCCGTCCAGCATTGGCATCTGGTCTGGCAGCGTCAGCCGAATGTCAGCCCTTGACGCTTCGCGTGAGCGGTACGCGAGCCTGATTGGCATCTGGTCTGGCAGCGTCAGCAGAATGTCAGTCGCCTCGTCAAACTGTTGATTCCAAATCAGCCCGAGAGCCAGCAGCAATTGAACCTGCTGCCGCTCCGACCCCTCTGGAATCTTCGGCAGCAGACCACGCAGGACACGAACTCCATCAGCGAACCGTGTCGTGGCAAACATCGCCTGTGCTTCGGTGATACCGACTTCGACCAGCATTGTTTCAGAGGCCTTGACCTTCGGCAGAAACTGAAGCAGTTCTTCCCATGCATTATTGGCAGAAAGCACGCTGATCATTATCCGAGCGGATTCCTCGGTGGATGCTGCGTCCGCGACACCACGCATCACACTCAACGCCTGGGCTGCCTCACCTGCCGTAAGAAGCACACCGGCTGTTTCGTTGGCCAGAGAATTATCCCCCGGCTTTTGCGCCACGACGCTCGTCAGGATCTCACCAGCTTCAGCATAGCGCTGCAGTCCCACGAGGCTTCGAGCTCTCAACAGGAAAACGTCGTCAGCCCCGGCCGTCGGCACCATGTTGCGACGTTCGAGATCATCCAGAACGCTGATGGCCTGCGAGTATTCTTCGACCTGAAACAGTGCTCCCGCCAATTCACGCTGCAAGTCCGGGTTGGTACTGATCTGTGCCTGATTCTGCTGCAGAAAGCTGACAAGCAACTTGGGGGAAGTTTCACGCTGAATACTGCATATCGTCCATATCAATCGCTCGGAGGGTGCTTTCTCCTCCAACGCGTGGACCATCAGTCCGTTTTTCAGCTGCAGATCAGCTTCGGTCAGGTCCGGGACGAGTGTTTTCAGGTCCGGACGAGTGAGAATTTCGAGTGCCACAGTCATGCGAAACTGACTTCGATACTTGGTTTCGCCGCACTGACGACACAACTCGAGTGCCTCTGCATATTGACCGCTTTGCAGAAAAGCATCCGCAAGGCGTTCTTCGGCATCGACAGTGAGAGGTTCGAGTTTAGCAGCCTTGCCCCAGACTCCAGCGGCTTTGGAAAAACAGGCCGACCAATAGTAGCAGTCACCGGCAAACAGCAGTGAGTCTGAGGAGTCGCCGCTTTCGCGAACGATCTCATCACAGAGTGCCTCCGTCAGATTTCGATCATTGTCCGCCAGGGCAACGAGAGCACGAATCCGCAGACCTCCCCGCTCAGTGCTGGTCTGTTCGAACCGAGTCAGGAAGTGCTTTGCCAGTTCGGTTTGTTGGGAGGCGAGACTGTGGCCAACACATTCCTCGAATTCTTGCGGTGTGAGCGTGTCTCGTTGGGACAGCTCTCGAAGATACCCAGCGGCCTGAGCTGATCTCGAACTCTCTCCGGCACATCGGATCGCCTGAAGCAACAGCTGTGCTCCCGCTTTATCCGGATGTGCGATACTTGTGAGGCAGAAATCAACAGCTGCATCTGGTCCGTCGGACTCGCGAATCGCGTCAACGGCCGCCAGCATAAATCCCTCGTTTTCAGGGGCAAGTCGAACGGCCACATTGGCGACAATCGCTCGATCACCGGCCGCCCTGTGTTTCTCCAGGACTTTCAGCAGCAGGCTTAGGTCACTGATCCGGGTGAGCTGGCCGGCTCGTGCCGCTTCAACCATTGAAGAAACTGCCGTCTTCTGAGACTCTGAAAGCTCTGAGGCAAATGACAGCCGAGTCAGAGATACCTGTCTTTGATGCACGAACAAGAATGCCGAGACTCCCAGCAATAGAATTGGGCTGACCGATAGGATTGTCGTCATGGCCGGGGTGCGGATTCGTCGCCGTTGACCGCGCGGAGTCAACCGGACCGCTGAAGCCAGTTTCGGCTTTGCAGTAAACTCCTGCAGCGAATTCAGGATTCCTCGTCCCTGCTCCTCAAATTTTTCCGTTTTCAGAACTCGGGTGCACTGTGTCTCACTTTGAGAAGGCTGGGCACTCAGGTAACCGTTACCTCGAACTTTCCCGAGCGGTGTAAAGACTTCAAAGTCGAGGAGCTCTTCGCCAGTGTCAGGAATATTCCCTGTGATCAGAAGTCGTGATTGCTGGAAGTCTGTCACAGCGCAGTACCAACGTTGTTCATGACCGGACGCATTCCTGCTGACCAAAGTGATCGGCAGGTGCAAGGAGGAGTATTTGTGCGATCGCTCGGCAGCGAATCGAAGGTTCTTATAGGTAGACTCAACCACGTGCTCAACACCCATTTCCCACAGTGCATTAACCGTGGCCGGATCCGGGGAATGGAACTTCAAGCCAACATAGTAGGCCTTCGCGGTTCCTGCTCGACCAGCGTAGATGCTGGCCGCAGGGCGTTGCCAGATGACACAAGCTTCGGTCGTCACTCGTTTGGCATCAGCATTAAGATCCAGTCGAACAATCTGATCAATCGTCAATTCATCATAACACACGACTCGAACCCCGATCTCATTCATGTCATAGCACATACCATGAACTTCGGACGCACCCTTGTTAGCTGAATCCGGGGTGATCACAGCATGGATCGTGCCCTGCTGATGGCGATAGGAAAACCTTCGGTCGGTCCCGCACAGGGCTCTCTGGATGACAACCCACGCAAGAATACTCTGAACGGCGATCAGGGCAGAACCAATGCCCAGTGCCAGATAATTCTGATCAACTCCGCAGATCAAACGCCCCGCGGCCCAGACAACTGAAGCTGCTCCCATGGCAACGAGTGTAAGCTGCGGTGCCACATGGCTCACTACACTGGAAGTCTGACGCCCTCGCTTTTTGGTCACCACAAAGCGGGAGTTGGTTCGGGTGAGTGCTCGGTACACGGCGCAATTCTGAACCCAGAATGTCGCCATTGCGGACAGCTCATTGCCGATGATCATGAAAGCCCCCATGCCGGTCGCCTTCAGAGTGACCCATGAGCAGACAAGATGAGCGAGGAGCAGCACAAAAAACGTTTCTGAGATCTTTCCGACAGGCGAGATGCCTGTGAACAGCATGATGATCGGTGTAAGGTACAGAGCAAGTTTTCCAATGCCCGATGTCCAGCCCAGCATACTGCCCATGTAGTGCACGCGTTGAGTCATTGTCAGACCACGCATGGTCAATGGATTGTCGTGTCGGATGATGGAGAGATTTCCTTCACCCCATCGGAGTCGCTGGGACTGATAGGCTGTCACCTCGGAAGCCGCCTGAGCCGCGATCAGACGTTCATGCACAAAGAGAGATTTCCAGCCTCGGGAATGCATTCTGAGACCGGTATGCATATCTTCGGTAATCGTCTCTGTGGCGACCATACCCACGTCTTCCAGAGCCTTGCGACGCATGATCGCTGCACTGCCGCAGAAGACAACCGCATTGGCATTTGACTTTCCGAGCTGAATACAACGATAGAACAGGTCTCCCTCTTCCCAGTATTGGTTCTTCTCTGGCTTGTGAAGACTTGAGAAACTGTCCATGTTGTAAAAGGCGTGAGGCGTCTGAACCCAGCCGACTCGCTCGTCGGCGAAATAGCCGATCGTGCGACTGATAAAGTGAGGACGGGCGACGTGGTCGGAGTCAAAAATGACAACGAACTCGCCGTCGGTCATCTCCAGTGCGTTGTTGATGTTCCCGGCTTTAGCGTGCAGATTGTCCTTTCGGGCGATGTAGTGCACTCCCATTTCTTCACACAGGATTCGCACGTCTGGCCGATTGCCGTCGTCAAGCACGTAGATCTTGCAGGGATAATCAAACGCCAGATAGGACTGAATACTTCCGCGCAGCAGATGCACGTCTTCATTATAGGTCGGCAGAAACACGTCGACAGTGCGCCCGGCAAGTACCGGCATCAGCGGGGCTGGCGTGGTATCTCGGATCTGCCAAAAGTACAGCAGCATCAGGAATACACCATGGCATTCGGCCAGCAGTACGATCACAGAGAAGCATTGTGCTGCGAGAGACTCTGCATTCAGTGTGTAGATGGCCCGGAAGCCAAGGTACGTCACACTGCAAAGAGTACTCAGGAGCAGAAGTAATGTTTTGAGCCCGTACATGTGCAGTGTTCTCAAATGACCAGAAGAATTTGCAGGGAGTTCAGTTTCCGAACAGACTGATGCAAGAAAAAAGAACCCCTTACTTCAATTACTTTAAACCTGGTTCATGATTTGAAGACGCCGACGGGTTTTTGCGAATAACTCACCGTAGAAACGCGATATAAATGCCAAAGTCTGGCATATCTTGTACATTCGGAGGATTCCGAATGTACAAGATGACAGTTCTTTTTTCAGTCACCACTGAACCCTGATCCTCAGCGCGCGGAATACGCCACAAACATCTTCACTTACTCGTCGAATGCGGCTGAAACTGCGATGGAGTACTTACCGAACTGGGGCACAACAAAACGATCCCGCAAGGGGCGTTTATCACAGATGGAGCAGCTGCTGTTTGTCCGTCGACTTTACGAGTGTCATCTGCCTGCGTATCGCGGCTGGATGAAGGCCGCCGTCCGATGCGAGTTCGTGTTTGGCAGTGGACCCTTCACGGATGCGGACGCACTGAAGTGCGGAGCGAGATCTCACGCGTCGAGAGCGTTCGAGGTGACTCGACCAGAGGAGGTGTGTCACCCGTTATTCCGCAGCATGGCAAACGTCTCAGTCCTCGCCACGTGACGTCTGAATGGACATCCTGCGGCGGACGATCGTTTCTAAATGGAACCGGCATTTAATAAGTGCGTCTGAATCCGGCCTTCTGCTCAGGCGATGGTCAAATGATGGGAGGAGTCCAAACCCTGCCAATCACTTGCGGGAAGGTGGCTGTGCGGCATTTGGAATGCCGCACAGATTCAAACCTGCATAGTTCACACTTTCGGGCCTAACCAATGTGATGGGCAGCAATCATCAGCCCAGATGTGCTCACCAATAACATAGAGTCCGGCAATGTCAGTCCGAAGGATTCAGACAAGTTCAGTTTCCGGCAAGGCATAACACATGCGAATCAAATGAGCGTCGTCCCTGGTCCGCATCTTGTCGTTAACTCGTGAGCGGTGTGCCTCCACGGTATTCACGCGAATCCCAAGGTGGTCAGAGATTCCTCGTGACGACTGCCCTTTGATCAGCAGGTCAAGCACCTGACGTTCACGTTCCGTTAGCCTGGTGAGCCCGGCAACAATACCCTCTGTGCTGTCAAACAATGTCGAAGATGCGATGTCATAATGTACGCAATAAGCTCTGGCGATCGTGGAAATCAGTTCCCCGCTGTCCAGCGGACGGGAGATGAAATCGCTGGCCCCCTGCTTGAGAAGCTGAATACCTGCCGGAACATGAGCACGACTGGCAATGGCAACGACCTGGATCGCCGAATTGCTTTCCTGCAGCCGCGTCATGAGTTCCGCCACCGGCATTCCCTGAATGCGTGCATCGATCAGCACAACCCCAGGAACGTTATGATTTTCCTCCAGATAGAATTCAGTTGCTGTGAGGTACTCACGTACGTCGATCCGGGCTGTCTGAAGTATGGCCGTCATTTCAGAGCGTACGGCTTGATCGCTCTTGATCAGAAACACGGTAAAAGGTCTCCGTCTTTCTGTCAGAACAAATTCTTCGGGCATAAGGTTTCGCGGTGGACGGTGCATCTGTGAAGTAACCATGGGGCCTTCTCTCATAATTTCCCGCCGGTATACACCTGAGAGGCAATACCAGTTCGTGGATCAGGGATTCTCTCACGGAAGCGGAAACGGCTGAAACTAAAAGTACGGCAGTGAACTCACGGTGCCTGTGACGTCAAATCGAATTGAACCGGAACATCAGTTCATCCATCCATTAAGACTTCGGCACCTGACGAGTTTCTTAAATTTTAAATCAAGAACCAATGTTAGTCAGGGGCGGACAAGAGACACGACACTGCCCCTGACATCAATCTGCTGAACCGGCCTGCGGCTCCAGGGACAGTTCAGTGAAATGCGACGTCTCACTTCGTCGAGATCGAATTCCTCTTTCGACTGCATGTACGTGATGGTCAGGAACGGGACTGTCTGCGTAGCTCATCGGATTGCTGGTGTCCGACAGTAGTTTGAATGCAAACTCCAGAGCCGCAGCGCGAGCTGCATAGATCCTTTTGGCGTTTTCACTCAACCTCCTGGAGGAGAATTCTCTGCAAAGGCTGGCCTCAACCCGTATCCTGTCTCTGACTTTGTTTAATCAGGCACTCTCAACATCAGGCAAATCTTTGTTGTCAGGTCGAAAATATGGCGTTGCAGCAGTGGGGCGGTTTGAGATTCGAGGACCAGTGCGAGTTCAGGACCTGAAGTCACTGCCTCCATTTCAAGGCTGTCGCCTGTAAAACGCATTCCTCGACAGTGGACTGAGACCCATTGGTCGACCTCTTCCAGCAGTTCAGTTTCGCAGGGGGGGCATTAATCATTGGACAATCCTATTCAACATCAGGATGCTGTTCTGACTGGCTCGAACATCACTGAAACTTTTTCGCTTCTAACGTCCGTCATGACCGACAAGGCCCATTGCAACTCAACAATCGCCGAGGGAGCCAAATCAAAATCGAGCCAACTCATTCTCGCCAGCACTGCATCTGGTTTCGGGGTTAACTCCAGTTCGAAGTCTGTCCGGTAACGCCAACTGGCAGCAAATCTTCATTTCGGAACAGGTATTCCTGATTGGTTCCCACGACAGGGCAATCGCACGTCGGTTTTGTGTCTAACGGTTTGAGTTTTGGGGGAGATCTGTTTTGGTCAAGAGTCAAAATCGTTTTGCCCGGTTGTCGCGAACCAGAATGGAGTCTCCGTGATGCAAACGAATGGCTACTTTGAATTTCTTACACACTTTGTTGATCTGGACGACCCTCGTCAGGATTGCGGCAATAATCATTTGCTGATTGATATGGTGGGGCTCGTGTTTTACGACTAATCTGCGGGGCGAATACCTGAGCTGATATTGAACGCTTCTGTAAAGCTCATCAGGGCTGGTTCGAACAGTTCATGGAACTGCCGTTTGGGTTCCCTCTCACGACACGTTTGCTCGCGTGTTTCGCATACTGGACACCGAACAGCTGCAGCACTGTTTATCGGCGTGGGTTGAACATTTACAGTTCTGCCTGGAAGGTCAAACGGTCGCGATTGATGGCAAGACGTTGCGAGGTTCTCATAACAACGCTGGCTCAGTGAAGCCGCTGCATGTGGTCAATGTGTGGGCGAACAGCGTGAACTTCTGCCTTGGCCAAATCAGCGTGACGAAGAAGTCGAACGAGATACCTGCCGTACAGGAACTGCTGTCAATTTTGAATCTGAAAGGTGCGGTTGTTACGGCCGATGCGATGCATTGCCAACAGAAAACCGCGACGAAGATCATCGACAGTGACGCGGACTATATTTTGCAGGTGAAGAACAATCAGCCCCGGCTACTGAAGACCATCGCGAAAATTTTTGCCGATCACGAAGCGACAGATTTCGCCGCAAAGCAAGTTCGTAGCAGCACAATCAGAGAACGCAATCGCACTCGTGAAGAAACTCGCATCGGCATGGTGTGCCCGGCTCCGGCTCCGGCTCCGGTCGCGTTGCGTTGCGAAAGCAGTGGACGGGTTTAAAAACCATCGGGCGGATGGACCGCACTCGAGTTCTGAGCAACGGTACAATTCAAACAGAAACGTCTTACTTCATCGGCAGCCTGCCGCCACTCGCGCGACGTCACGCGAGTCACCTTCGTGAACACTGGAGTATCGAAAACACACTTCACCACACTCGGGATGTAACATTTGCCGAAGACAACAGTCGCCTTCGCAAAGGCAACGGGCCGGAAATCATCTCTGTCTTTCGACGCCTGGCTCTATCGATTTTGAAGGCCGACACTACAGTCAAGGACAACGTCCGAGGCAAACGTCTCATCGCTGGATGGAATTTGGATAAACTCAAAGGCATTTTACTAGCGCTTCAAACCGTTTGAACATGCGATTGCCCTGGTCCCCACGTTGTTCTCCTTTTTAGTTAAAACTGAGTGCATTCCATACCTCACGAAATCGCTGCGCTGAGTAGCGACGTGCGGGATGAAGATTGTCCGATATCAATCGCAGCTGGATGAGCTGACAAAGACATCAGCTGCAGCAATCAGCAACGCGAGTTCTGCTGAGGTCGGTACATGCAGTTTTCTGCAGGCAGATCCTCGATACTTTTCGACTGTCTTTTCAGAAACATTCAATACCGCTGCGGTACGTTTGTTGGAGTAGCCGTGAGCAACAAGCATTACGACCTGTCGTTCCCGCAAGCTGAGGATTGACAGGGCCGCGCGAGCAGACTTTCTGCGTCCACGAAACCACTCGATAATCTCATTGTCGGTTGCAGTGTCACGTGGACTGCTAAGTCTTGAAGCGACTTCCAGACAGCGACCACAGTGCTCAGATTCCGCATCAATCCCGACAGCCTTTGACTGCGATTCACTCAGTCTGACTTCCAAACCGAGGCTCTTAGCTTTCTCTATCAGGAATGAAACAAGGTCACTCTCGCTAAGGTCACGAGGAAAATCGATCTTACTGCGTTGTGGGGCGGGTGGCATTAAACTTCTTGTTGGCAACATGATTTGTCCTATCTTCCTGATTCACTCAGAGAACTAATGCCCTCAGCCACAATGCAATGCGACAGCGCGAAAGCTGTACGCATCAGTCTTTGATTCTGAGGACAAATGTCATGAAATGAATGGCCAGCCCTGACTATCCATTTCCCAAAATGCGCAGATAGGAAAATCCTGCTGTGGGGCCGGCTAGCCCCGCCCCATCCGCATTCTGCAATGGCCGCGCCAATTGATTTTGGTTTTTTCGATAGACCCACTGTTCGCGGGCAGAAAGAAGCGATTTCCCTCGGGACTTTTGGTTCATTGTTAGGGTTTGCTCCAGGGGGAAAAGGAACGCTGTCGGGATTTGAACGGCAATTCTTAGGATTCACTTGACTAAAGATAGTACAAAATACAGTGCTGGCGAGTACTATTTTCAGTTTTGACGTTTGTCGGCAATTGAAATGCCGGATGAACTGGCGGTTTCATCCGGCAGTTGAGCCCAATGAAGTCGGTCTCGATTGCCTGTCGTCATTCGTGACGTAAGGTCTTCAGGGTGGCATACCGATTTAGCTACGACCTCATGAAATTGTGCCGTGTCCCCAGCAGCTTTGAGGCTCACGCAACTAAGTGCGGAGCGAGCAGATCAATAACTGAAATTACTCTGGGGGAAACGAAGCAGGACTCTGCTTCTGAGTCGTGTGGACTGAACCCATTGTTTGTAGGCAGGACGGTAAAAAATGACAGATGCAGGGTTGCCGGCAATGCTTGTCGTGGACGACGACGAGTTGACTCGTATCTTCATGCGGGGATTTGCCCAGAAACTGGGGCTTCGGATCCTTGAAGCCGCCGATGGCTTTGAAGCCCTTGAAAAGGTTAACGCTTCAGTCCAGGTGGCGTTGATCGATCTGCAGATGCCGCGAATGGGCGGTATGGAGCTAATCCCGGAACTTCGGAAACGATTCCCTTCGCTTCGTTTTATTGTGGTTTCCGGGACAGGTGATCTGGACGACGCTGTCGCGGTGATGAAACTGGGAGCCTGCGACTATCTTCAAAAGCCGGTCGACTTCACCTCACTGGCTGAATCCTTGCTGCGATACTGCAGCCCTGAGCTTCCTCCGTCTGGAACTCACTTCATCGCGGGACGTAAAGTCGGCGTAACGTCAGCGGAAGCTGCACCAATACTCTCCGGGAGCTGGCGCGCAGATCTGCTGCGGATCGCTCCGCTTGATTCGAACGTCCTGCTGACCGGAGAGACTGGCACCGGAAAATCGATGGCGGCAAAGTTCATTCACGAGAATAGTCCACGGGCTGCCAAACCGCTGGTCAGTGTGAATTGTGCTTCTCTTCCGAGAGATCTGATTGAATGTGAACTTTTCGGTCACAAAAAAGGGTCATTCACAGGGGCAGTCGAGGATCGGGCGGGGCGTGCTGAACTTGCTGATGGAGGAACTCTGTTTCTGGACGAGATCGGTGACTTACCACTCGAGCTTCAGCCAAAGCTACTCACGTTTCTGCAGGACAGAACGGCGTTTCGGATCGGAAGCAACATTCCTTACGAAGTCGATTGTCGGGTAATCGCCGCGACGCACCGTGATATCCTGTCGTTGTGCCGAGAAAAGCTGTTCAGAGAAGATCTCTTTTTTCGGCTGGATGTTTTCAGTGTCAAGTTGCCTCCGCTGCGTGAAAGAAAACAGGAAATCGTCAGCATTGTTGAATCTTCGCTGCGGCGACTGTCTTCGCGTTATGAAAGATCAGACATCGAAGCCTCAGACGAATTTCTCGAAAGTATTCTGAGCCATTCCTGGCCCGGAAACATTCGGGAGCTGGAGAATGTTCTGGAGCGTGCCGTGGCCTTTGCTGAAGGCTCCGTTCTGACTCGGGAAGATGTTCGTCTGTCAGATTATTCTGCGGCCGCCTTGCCAATACGGAACGACGTCCCGGCTCCCGCTGATAATTCCTCTGATAAATCTCTGGCCGGGAGGACGCTCGAGGACGTAGAAAAAATGGCCGTTGAGCAGACGCTGCGTTATGTCGGAGGAAATAAGGCACGTGCAGCAAGAGAGCTTGGAATCAGTGAAAAGTCCATTTACAACAAAATGAAGAGGCTTGGACTGAACTAATGAGCCCCGAGATTTTTTCCGCGCCCGATTGACGGGTCGCCGCGCTGCGAAAAAAAAATTG
>CALDJX010000682.1 GCA_937899075.1 uncultured Planctomyces sp.
GAGAACCCCAATTGTCCGTTTGCACATGCTCCAATCCGACTCCGGCAGGACTGCAGACACCAGACCATTGCGGTGCAGCAGCGTGGCCCTTGGTACCAAAACAGCAAAGGCTCCCACGAAAGGTCTTTCGAAGCTCAATAGCATGGCTTTCGGACTCGCTGTCTACGCTTGCAGTGCGCGTTACCACGCCCCACGCAAGACTCGCTTCCGGCCGCTGGTCAAGCGCTACCGGACGGGCTTTCCACCCGCAAGGTTCCGATGAAAGGTTTCAAAGTTGTTCAGAACATCTCATCCCCCTCTCCCAAGCTTCTTGGCGCAATTTGGTCGACCGATGCCGCGAAAACTGACAACAGTGCACATACGATTCCGATCTGCTGTCCCAACATTTAGAGACCAGCGGTAAGGATAGACTTGAGCCTGTGCGACGGAAACGAGGAGTACGCCGGGTACGAAAGCCGGCCAGGCTCTCGCGAACGGGAAGTCAGCGAAGCTCAGGTCTGGCTCGACACGCCAAAGTCGCCGAGCACTCACCGACTGACCACTTGGACAAACGAGAGTTCATCGGTCGAACTCGGTTGCTGTTCAATCTGATTACGCTGATTCTCCAGACCGACTCAACTCAAGTAATCAGCGTCATCATTCAGGACCATTAAGTCGTCCCGAATGTCGACGAAGTCTAACTTGAACACCAAAATCTGTTTCGCCAGGGTCGAGACGAAACCAAGATCACACAACTGAGAAGATCGAAAAGTAAATTTTGAGCAGCTTCAACGACCGGCTGATAAGCCTAAAGTCCTGCAACGAAGGCCCGGCCACGCGACGTGAACAACACAGCGGTACTGTTCGGCAGCAACCAGGGAAACGCAAACGCCCACGACCCCAGAAACCTGCCAATCTTTCTGGTGGGCGGCAACTACCAACACGGACGCTACATCGCACACAACCAGGCTCAGAACACGCCGTTGTCCAACCTCGTCGTCAGCATGTTGAACAACATAGGCGTAGAAACGGACGCATTTGCGACCAGCAACGGCCAACTCAACCTGTCGGATGCGGACCGGATATAAGTGGAAAAATTGATTCGCCGTTCTTACTCGTGACGCAGGGCTTCAATCGGGTCCATGTGGGCTGCCTGGCGGGCGGGATAGACGCCGAAGATCACTCCGACGCTGAGCGAAATAACCAGCGACAGGATCACTGACCAGGGAGCAATTCGTGGTTCGAGGGACTGCACGATCGGTGGTAGCATATCTGGCGAGACCATCGTAATTCCTGCTCGCAGTCCGCGGAAAATCGGTCCGACGGAGAGGCCGAACAAGACTCCCAGCAGCCCGCCGATGGATGTCAGTACGACAGTCTCGGCGAGGAACTGATTGATGATGTGCTGCCGGGTTGCTCCCAGCGCGCGGCGGACACCGATCTCGCGAGTTCGCTCCGTCACCGTAGCCAGCATGATATTCATGATGCCAATCCCGCCGACGAACAACGAGATTCCCGCAATCACGACCAGCAGCACGTTGAACATCGCCCGAGTTCGCTCTGCCTGACGCAGCAACTCGCGAGGTACGACGACCGCGTAGTCTTCTTTGTCGTGAAACTTCTTCAGCAGTGTCTCGATGATCTGAGCAGTTTCGTCTACGTCTTCGATGTTTTCGACTTCGACCGTGATCTGACTGAGTTCAACTTTCTCGCCGGTGAAATCGAAACCCTGGCCGCCGCCGACTCGTTTCATCACCAAGTCGCCGACTCGATGCCGCAGCGTTTCGAGCGAGATGTACGCATCCAAGTTGTAGTCTCGTGAATCGAGACTGCCGCCGATCGCTGCCGAAGCTGTCCGCGGCTTTGTCTGGCCGATAACCGTGTAAAATTCGCTGCCGACCCAGATCGTTCGGCCGATTGGATTCTCAAACGGAAAGAGCCGCTTGGCGGTGTCGTCGGCCAGGACGACGACTTTCTTACCGCGATCGCGCGCGGTCAGCCATCGGCCTCGTGCTATTTGCAACCGGTTGAGTTCGAAGTAATCCTCGACACAGCCGACGAGTTTTGCATCGGCTGTTCGATTGTCGAGTCGCAGTTCGAAGCGTAATTCCCGCATTGGAATCGCGCGGCTGATGTTTGGAATGTTCTCGACAATCCGTCGGTAGTCAGCACGCAGCAATCCATACGTCTTGACCCGGCTGTTGGTTCCTTCGTCGCTGCCAGCGTTCGGTTCCTTGGTCCGAACAATGACGTTTCGCGCACCGAGTTCCAGAATCTGTTGCTGTGCCCGATGGCTGACTCCTTCGCCCATCGCAACCAGCCAGATGACCGTCGTCGTTCCGATGAAGATCCCCAGCGCGGCCAGACCGGCGCGCATCTTCTGCACCATCAAACTTTTGATGCCGAGCTGCACGGTTTGGAAAAGGGAGCCTGTCACCGGTTTGTTTCAGTTTATCGGGGGGCGATAGACGCCCGGCAGAGAGAATAATTTCTATTTCTTAACGTTTGACTCAGCCGGGGCTTTGTCGGATTCGGATTCGTTGGCTGACTCACTGTCTGCAAGATCCGGTTCTCCGAAAGCGATTGGGTTGAGGATTACTTCATTCCCTTCAACCAGTCCGTGATCAACGACGATGAAGACCCCATTGCTGTCTCCGATCTGGAGCGGTCGTCGCATCGGGCCCTGGGCAGTCTGCACCCAGCAGAAATGATCATCGCCTGATTCGACAACCGCCGCGACGGGTATCGTCAGCACATTTTTATAGGAAGCAATGGTCACTTCGGTTTCGGCGCTCATGCCCGGCCTCAGTCCGTGTCCGGCAGGAAGCGAAATCATCGTGTCATAGTTGACCTCGTTTGCTGTCCACCAGCCAGCAGGCTTGGTAATGGAAGCGACCGATGAAACCGTTCCTTCCAGTGTCATGTCGGCAAGCTTGACTGAAGCTTTCTGCCCGACCTTCACCCGGTCAACGACAGATTCGTTGATACCAACTTTGACCTGCATTTTGGAGAGGTCCGGCATCAGCAGCATGATCTGATCTTTGTAGACCCTTGTGCCTTCGGCAATTGGACCTGACTCCCAATTGGCCGCACTTGGGTGAATGACCAGGCCGCCTCGTGGGGCTTTGACCACGCAGTGCTGGACTTCATCGAGTGCTCGGTCACGGCGTGAGGCGTCGGCCGTGGCTCGTTCGGCATTCGCTTTGTGTGTAGCGTTGATGGCTTTAAGTTCGCCGCTGAGAGTCTGTGACTGCTCTTTCTTTGTGAACCGTTTCAGCACGTCGAGCTGAGTTCGGTTCAGTTCGACATTCAGCGTCGCCTGTTGGACTGCAAAAGTCTTCTCTTCGACTTCCAACTCGCTGATATACTTGCTCCTTGCCATGACTCTGGTGTGGCTCAGTCGATTTACGGCAGTCTTTAACGCCGCTTCGGCGATCACCAGGTCTTTCTCCAGGCTCATGACCTCAGAGATGTAACGCCCCTGTTCATATTCTGATACGGCTAGAGTTGCTCGCGCGGCGGTGGCTGCCGATCGATCGGCAGCAGACTGTGACCAGTGAGCGTACTTGGTGCGTTCGTCGATCTGCTCCTGGAGAAAGAGTGAATCGATTCTGACCAGCTCGTCACCCGGATTCACTGTCGTGCCACTTTCGACAATCCATAAGACGGCGTTTCGGCCACGGACCTGACATTTAATCTCGGTGTTTTCAGAACTCTCGACCAGCCCCTGGCTGGTGACGGTCACTACAAGATCACCGCGAGTGATCGTGTGCGTCATCCGCGGGCTGACACTTTCCGAAGACATCACGCTGGAGATCTTCACAACCGCGGCCGCAACGCCAGCAAGAACGACCACCGCCAAGACGCCGCTTCTCCACGGAAATGAACGCGCAGCACGTCCACGAGCAATCATTTGCTTGTCGTGCGCGAGTTGTTTCGTACCAACTGCATCGATAATTATGTCAGTCGCCATGGTTTAACTTTTGAAACTGTCGATCAGTCACTGATTGGCGGAGCGGAAACAGGCTCCGGCTCGTCGTCAATTGGTCTTCTTCGGCCACCACTATCCAGTGATTTTGCGGCTTCGATCTGTGCCTCTTCGACGTTTGCCAGTGGGTCGAGAACCACTTCGTCTCCTTCGACAAGACCGGCCTCAACTAGAATGAACATGTCGCTGGAGTCGCCCAGTCTAAGTGACCGGCGAGTCGTGCTGTCTCCTTGTTTGACCCAGCAAACGTGTCCCTTCGCAGTTTCAAGCACGGCGGTCGTTGGAACCAGCAGTACGTCTTTGTGCCGAGCAATAACGACTTCAACCTCGACGGTCATGCCGGGCTTCAGGCCATCCGTTTCTGGCAGTTCGACGATCGTGTCGTACTTCACGACGTTCCCCGTCCACCAACCGGCTGGCTTCGTCACCGCGGCCACATAAGAGATGTCTCCTTCGAGACTTCTACCGGGCATTGTCACGGTGGCGGAAAGACCAGGTTTGATTCGATCGACGATAGATTCATGAATGCCGACCTTCACCTGCATCCTTGAAAGGTCCGGCATGAGCAACAGTATTTGGTCCTTGTGGACGGTGGCCCCTTCTTCAATTTCCGGAGCGTTCGACCAGTCTTTACCCGTCGGATAAATCACCATTCCGCCGCGAGCAGCCTTGATGACGCAGTACTGAAGCTCTTCCTTCGCCCGATTGAGCCGCTCGCGATCAGCGTATGCTGTTTCCATATTTGCTTCATGCGTTGCTTTGGCAACGTTCAGGGCTCCGTTGAGAGTGGCAAGCTCCTCTTTCTTTGTGAATTTCTCAAGAACGTTGATCCTGGTCTGAGTGAGCTTCATCGAAAGCTCCGCCTGAGCCACAGCGAACTCTTTCTCTTCAACTTCCAATTCACTTGCGTACTCGCTGCGAGCCATCATGCGAGCATGCTTCAACCTGTTCTTTGCACTGAGCACGCTTGATTCGGCGATGGCGAGATTCTTTTGAATCGATGCAAGTTCGGAGATGAATTGCCCTTCGAGATACGATGAAATTGCAATTTTCGATCGTGCCACGTCCGCTTGAGACCGTGCGACCTGGGAGTCGGCCAAGTGTGCGAATTTGGTTCGTTCGTTGATCTCTTCCTCAATCAGAAGAGTTTCCAGACGCAGCAGTTCATCATCTGCTTCAACAATTGTGCCACTTTCAATCACCGAAATAATGACATTGTCGCCTCGGACTCTGCATTTGATCTCGGTGTTGTTCGAACTTTCCAGCGTTCCCTGCTCGGTGACGGAGACAAGTAAGTCGCCGCGAGTGATAACATGAGTCGAAACGGGACCGAGACCGCGCGATGTTCCGCGTTCGGAAAGAATCGCCGCGGCGGCAACTCCTGCCAAAGCAAGAACTGCGATTATGGTCACAACACGTTTCATGATGGTCTTTCGAAGCTAATTCGCAAACGAAGCAGGAGTCGCAAGACTTCGGTTAAGAGTTGAATTCCCAGCCGAACTCTTGCGAGTCCGGCTACAAACAGGACTACTCGGATTCTGAAGTTTCTTCCGCTGAGTCTTTCTTTGCCAGTGGCTCCGTTGAGCTAATGGATGCCAACGCCTCTTTTTCAGCTTCTTCGACGAATGCGGTTGGGTTCAGAACAACTTCCTCGCCCTCGTTCAGTCCGGCCTTCACGAGGATGAAAACGTCGTTGCTGTCTCCCAGGTCCAGTCGTCGCTTTGAAGTTTTGTCGGCAGTTCGCACCCAGCAGAAGTCACCCTCTTCGGTTTCGACTACGGCTGCGACGGGGACCGTCAAGACGTCATGATGCTCTGCTAGGATAACTTCAACCTCGGCGCTCATGCCTGGCTTTAAGCCAGCATCGGATGGGAGATCGATGACTGTGTCGTACTTGACGACGTTGCCCGTCCACCAGCCAGCAGGTTTGGTAACAGTTGCTACATTGGAAACTTCCGCGTCGAGTGTGCGATCCGGCAATGTGACGACTGCTTTCAATCCGGCGTGAACACGTTCGACCATCGATTCGTGAATGCCGACTTTCACCTGCATCTTTGAAAGGTCAGGCATCAACAGCAGCACCTGGTCTTTTCGCACGGACGCTCCCTCAGTGATGTCGGGAGTTCTCTTCCACGACGCGGCGGACGGGTAAATGACCAGCCCTCCCGTTTCCGCTTTGATGATGCAATCTTTGAGTTCCTGCTCTGCTCGGTCACGACGTTTAATTTCCATTCGCAGCCCTGCCTGGTCGGCAGCCAGCTTCGATTGAGTTGCGGTCAAGTTGCCATTCAGTGTTTCCAGTTCCATCGCTTTTGTGAACTCTTTCAGAACTTTGATTTCGGTCTCTTTGACCTTCAGCTCAAGCTCTGCCTGCTTGACTGTGAACGCGTTTCCGTCGACTTGAAGTTCGGTTACGTAGCCCCGTCGAAACAACGATTCCGACCGCTTGTGCATCTTCTGAGCCGTTCGAAGATTTCGTTTGTTGGCTGCGAGGTCTTTCTCGAGCAACTGCAAGGCTGAACGAAACCGAGCCTCCTTATAGGCATCAAGCTTGATCTCGGCTCGTGCCACGTTGGCCTTTGTTGTTTCGAGCGTGGCCTGAGCGATGAACGTATTCGTTTTGGTCAGACTGTGTTGCTCGTCGATGACTTTCGTGTCGAGCCGAACCAGCACCTCGCCGGGTTCGACGACCGTTCCTGCCGGGATCACATAAGTAACCGTGCTGAAACCTCTAACCTTGCACTTGATTTCGGTGTTGTTCGAACTTTCAAGCGTCCCTTGTTCGGTAACAGTCACGATGAGATCGCCGCGCGAGACTCGATAGGTCAGCTTCGGTCCGATCTCTTCGGACTGAATAACCGTCGGGAGATAGGCAGCTCCAACGCTTATTACGGCGAGTACGCACAACATGAGATAATGCTTTGGGCCCCAGCGAGATGGAGCTGGACCGCCGCTCGAAGCCGGATACTGTCCGCTCTCCGACTTACTTTGAGCACCGAACTGTTTTGGAGATTCTGGTAACACGTCAGTTGCCATTGGTCGTGTCCTGCGGAGCTCATGGCAGGGCTTTGGGAAACGATTGGATCAGCTTCGAAGTCCGAAGGCCTGTAACCTTGGAACATAGACAGGTCTGGGACTGGGATACCAGTCAGTGAAAGACCCCTAGAGTATTTGCGGCAGGGCCCGGACGTCAAAAGCCAACCAGAGAATACCGACTATCGTGGACACGTTTTCGCTATTTTTCTGGCTTTGTGGCGACCCAGCCCTTTGTTGACAGGCTGACTTTACTGACTTTCGAACGTTTCGTGTCATTCGCAATTCTTTTGCTCGCAGCCGGCCGCTTGAACGACTCAGCACTGTCTGAGGCTGATCGCCGCGGTTTCTGCTCGTGTCGAATTGGTTGAATCGTCGGCGATTGCCGCGAAGCCGTTTCGCGAATCGTCGGCTGACTGCTGGCTGATTTTGGAAGTTGCTCGGGCTCGGCGTGTGACGCCCGACTCTCGGCGGACTTCGGTGAGAGAGCTGCCAATTCAGCGGACACTTGTCGCACCTCATGGTCATGTTTCGGCCTAGTGATCTTACGAATACCGATTCGGTCCAGAACGCTGGCGATCAGCCCGCGAGCCTGCCCTTTTTCCGGTTCACGCTGCAAAGCGGCTTCGTAAAGCTCCGCGGGAACCATTGGCGGCAGCGCTTCAGTGCCTTCACCATTGAGCGGAACGGAAACTCCAAGGTCGTCGAGTGACGTTTCAATCCAGCGCCCATCCTGATCGAGTTTCATGACTCCCAGTTCGCGATACAGGCGAAGCTTAGCGGCGTAGTAATTCAGCCATGCTGCCAGAAATGCGTTTTGAGTATTCTGAAGCGAACTCTGAGCACTCAGCAGGTTGATCGCCGTTGTCGGATTAATCTGGGCTCTCGCACCGGGTTGAAGTTGCAGCGGCGGCGTATTCAGGTCGAGTTGCGTCTGATCGACTCGACGGATTGCGATTGAGACCGCAACGCGCTGAATGTCGAGCTGGCGACGTCGTTGTTCGAGCGTCCGAATGAGCGCTCGAAGACCTTTCTGCAGTGAGTCTCGCGATTGGATAAATTCCCGGCGGCTTTGCTGGTAGATGATCAGCGATGACCGATAAGCGTTGCGTTCAACCAACCGCGTGAGTGGAGCATCGAACTGCAGCCCCATTCTGAAATTTCCGTTCGCCGTGCGAAGGCTGGCTGGATTATCTCGTGCCGTTCGAACATCCCCACTTGCCGTTACGGTCAGGTTGGACTGCAGCGCGTCGGAAGTCACTTGAATCTGACGCCATCGATCAACGAGCGCCGCGCGGCCGTTCATAAAGTCGAGACGGTTTGCAAGTGCGACTTCGAATGCTGCTTCTGGCGCAAGATCGATCGAGTCTACAGTGATGACTTCAAGCCTTGCCTGAGCCGGCACCAGCGAAAGACGCTCGACAACCTGCAGAAACGCCTGCACCCACGCGACCACTCCACGATTGGTTGCGACACGGGATTCATCAGTTAAACCGTCACGAAGCGACTCCAGTTTCGCGACGGTGACGTCGAAACCGACCTCGCCTTTCTCCAAATCATCCAGCCGTTGATGGAGCCGTTCCCGGTCACGTTGGAAAAGCTGCTTCGCTGTTTCTGTCATCGTTTCTTCGCGAGTTGGAACGACAGCATCCATTCGGGCGAGATCTTCATGGGCGTTATCGAGAAGTCGTTTCACAGGTTTGATGTATGCGAAGGCGTCTTCCAGAATCATCTCTGGTTCCTGGTCAACGCGACGAGTCCGATGCTGGATGACGACACAACCTTCGCTCAGCTTCAGAAGATCGGTCAGCCAATCGACATTCCCACTGATTGTCGTCTCTATCGATTCGTCCGTTAATCCGTCTGAAAGTCGTTCCAGCCTGGTAGCGGCGGCCGCGAAATGGCCGACGAGGCTTTCCGGACCGCTGGCAAGCTTTTCTTTGACCAGTTCGACTAGTGCCAGATCGGCATCACTGACTGGAGGCTCCGCCGGATCATTCATCAATTCGAACGTCTCAAGGTCGGCGGACAATGTGTCGACGCGCATTTGCAGTGAATCAACCAGCGCTAGGCTGTTTCGCAGAATTTCGTCGACCGAATCGACGTCCGCGTTTCCAGGGAGAAGCACAACGTCGCCTTGCAGTTCCGCGATTCTTTCAGCCAGATCCAGCAGCTCGGCGATGTCGCCAACTCGTGTTTGAAATTCGAACAAAGAGTCGAGGATTGGATTGGCGTCGAGCGGTAACAACTGAAACTGAGCGATCAGACTCTCGTCCAATTCGAGGGGGAGATCCGAAGGCAGACCGAGCTGAACAGTCTTGTAATTATCAAGGGCGAGTTTCAGTCCATTTGTCTGATCGAGAAGAGTGGCCCGGGTGACTTCAATGCTCTGTCGAAACTGATCTAGCTGCACGATGTCGAACAGCTCGTTGTCGTAGAGTGCGACGAGTCGTTCCAGCGTTCGTTCCTGCAGATTCAGGTTGTCCTGCGTGTTTCGGATTCGCTGAATTTGCTGAAGCAGGCCAGCATAACCGTTAACACCACCGGCTCCGGCAAAGGAAGTCAGATTTGTGCTTGTCTGGCCGCGACTTGGTCCGACAACTCCCAAATCACCGATGGCAATGTTCGTGAAAAATCCTTGGCGAAACTGGCTGTACGCTCGGAGGTTTGCCAGAAGCTTGCGTTCGTCAGAGGTCAGACCTTCAAGAGCGATGTCCCGCCCGGCACCTCGAAGAAGCGGCTGTGTCAGCGTGAAATTAACCAGAGATTGCGAGAGGTTGGTGTCGCCTCCGGAGAATTCAAACACGAACGAGTTTGCGAATCCGACCAGCAAATCACCCGCCGTGGCGAATCGCCGTCGAGCAAATAATGCTGAACTGTCGCCCGTCCCGAATCGCCCAACGGTGAGGTTGCTGCGGTTTCCGGCGAGACTTCCTGCGTGGTCAAAGGCCGTTCCGTATCCACCGAAGAATCGAGTGTCCAGATTGAATCGTTCTTCGCTGACATCCAGCGCCGACTGATAAAGAGTTTCCAACTGCCGTTGATGGTTCGGCGAATGGACGTACGCCAGCCTCAACGCAGAATCGATGTCGAGTTTTACGGAACCGTCTTCGTCGGTCTCGACGTATTCGCGTAAAGCTTCGCGCCAGGCAGGATTCTCCAGCTCGGGGCGCACTCCGTTTTCCTCCCAGTATTCCCAACCTTCAAGGTCATCGACGACGTGCATGTATCGATGCGAAGCGGGATCGTCGAGCGGCATCGGCGAGTGATCAGGATCGTACGGATCGAAGTACCGGCTGCGAGGATCAAGATCGATGTCGACCTTGTTGGCAGCCCAGCGCGGATCGTCGTTGCGTTCTTCGATCGTTTCGTAGGCTTCGCGGTCGGCCTGAAGTCGGTACTCGGTCTGTGAGCAACCACAGACAAGAGCCGAGGCAACAGCC
This sequence comes from uncultured Planctomyces sp., assembly GCA_937899075.1. Classification (GTDB taxonomy): domain Bacteria; phylum Planctomycetota; class Planctomycetia; order Planctomycetales; family Planctomycetaceae; genus JABMPE01. The sequence goes on from CALDJX010000682.1 coordinate 10,444, forward strand.
AGTAACGAAAACATCACCCCTGTCGGGCGAGCATCACAGCGAACGCGCATAACGGAACCCTGGCTCCTCGAATAACGACTCGATATTCGAGTCCGGCCGGGCAGTGACCGAACCCGCCCGGTTCCTCCGCAAAGGTTATCGTCGTGTCGAATATTCCGACGTTAACGAAAATGCCGACTTCGAAGACTGGGTTGAGTTCGGGCGTGACGGGGAAACCAGCCAGACCAATGCGCTGCAGGCAGTCCGGTACGACCGCGAAAAAAGCCCCGGTGGTATCTACTTCACATTCAATCGTCTCAACCCGGCGGTTCTGGCTCGTAGTCCAGAGAAGATCAACGAGTACGCGAGTAACACTACCAGTGACCATGATGTGATTCATCGACAATGGCTGCTCATCGACATCGATCCGGATCGTCCAACGGGCATCCCGTCGAGCGAGGCTGAGCTCGAGGCTGCCAGAATTGTCGGACAGCAGGTCCGTGACTGGCTGATGAATCAGCACGGGTTCTTAGAGCCCATCGAAGCCATGAGCGGCAACGGCTGGCACCTGATGTTTCCGATCGACATGCCAAACTCTCCGGACGCGACCGAACTTGTAAAGCGAGCGCTGTTTGCCGCTGCCGGTCGATTTGGTGGGGCTAACACGCCTGCGGGTCTGCCCACGGTCACGGTGGATACCTCGGTCTTCAATCCGGGCCAACTGACCAAACTCTACGGCACGATGGTCCACAAGGGCCATGCGATTGAAGGACGCCCGCTGCGGCGCAGCCGAATCGTTCACGTTCCTGATGCTCTCAACGTTTTAGATACGGAGTTTCCATCCCATGACTCGTAAATCAACTCCTACGTCAGCCTTTGACAAGTTCACGGCCCACGTCCCTGATGATCGCCGGAATCCCGGTAAGCACATTCGCCCTTCATCATCGCGTGATTCAGCGAGATTGGACACTTCCAAATGGCTGACCGATCGCGGTGTTCCGTACCGGCAGAAAGACAAGAAGACAGCCGATGGCCGTGACGTCTATGTGCTGAAACAGTGCCCATTCGACCCCGAACATGGAAAGCGAGGTGAAGTCTGTATCATGCAGGATCAATCAGGCCGACTCTCGTTCAAGTGCCACCACCCCTCGTGCTCTGAGCATGGCTGGCAGGACGCTAAGGAAGTGATCGGCCCACCTGAAAGTAGCCATTACGACGGGCCCTCTGAGGCGAATATCCCGTCGCTGAGTTTTGCCCCAAAGTTGATGACCTCACAGGAATTTGCCGAGGCGCAGTTCAATCGGCACTACCTTGTCAACCGGGTTCTTGCGGCCGGACAGCCGTGCATAATTGGCGGTCCAAAGAAGTGT
>CALDJX010000683.1 GCA_937899075.1 uncultured Planctomyces sp.
GGCGACGACGTCGTCAGCGGCGGTGACGGCAACGATACCGTCTACGGCGGCGGCGGTAATGACTCGCTCAGCGGTGGAAACGGCAACGACAACATGCGTGGCCACGCCGGCAACGACACCATGATCGGCGATGCCGGAAACGACCTGCTCGATGCGGGCGATGGTGACGACGTGGTTCTCGGCGACGACCTGTTCAGCACGGTCGCGGGTGCAGACACCATTCAGGGTGGGCTGGGCAACGACTCGCTGTCAGGCGGTCGCGGCAACGACACGATCTTCGGCGGCGGCGGGCAGGACACTCTGCTGGGTGAGTCTGGTGACGACCTGCTGAACGGGAATTCGGGCAACGACAACATCGAAGGCGGTGGCGGCAACGACAACATCTTCGGTGGAGCCGGCAACGACCTGATCATCGGAGAAGACAGTTTCATCGCGTCAATTTCGGTCGGCAACGACACGATTAACGGACAATCAGGCGACGACACCATTCTGGCGGGCCCGGGAGACGATGTCGCCCGCGGCGGTTCGGGTGACGATTCAATTCTGGGTGGAGCAGGCAACGACACCCTCGACGGCCAGGGCGGCAACGACACCGTCGACGGTGGTCAGGGTACCGACACGATTCGCTGGGGAATCGGCCAGGGGCAGGATGTCTTCACTTCTCAGGAAGGTGGCGACACGGTCGAACTTCGCGGAACTGGCGGGCCCGACACGATCGCCATTGGAACGCCAGCGACGGGCACCGGCGTCACGATTACCGCTTCCGGAAGCACGGCCACTGTTGAGTCGTCTGTTTCACGCGTGCTGATTTCGGCTCTCGGCGGAAACGACACGGTGACTGTCGGGACGCTTTCAGCGGCCACTGGAATGACAATCGAAGTGGACGGCGGAGCCGGTAACGACACCATCAGTGCCTCAGGTGCAACGCTCAACGGCGCCGCTCTTGTCCTGCGAGGCGGAGTCGGCAACGACACCATGACCGGCAGTGAAGAAGATGACACACTGTTGGGCGAAGCGGGCGATGACAGCATCAGCGGCCAGGACGGTGACGACAGTCTCGACGGCGGTGACGGCAACGACTTCATCGACGGTGGCGAGCAGAACGACATCATCGCTGGCGGCAACGGCAACGACACAATTCTCGGTGGTTCCAACAGTGACTTCATCTCTGGCGGTGCCGGCAACGATTCGGTCATGGGAGAATCCGGGAACGACACGATACTGGGCGGTCGCGACGATGACCTGCTGAACGGCGGAACCGGCGATGACAGCATCGAAGGCGGGCACGGCGACGACGATCTTCGCGGCAAGCAGGGTAACGACACGCTCGACGGCGGAACCGGCAGCGACAGGCTGAACGGCGACGACGGAAACGACCGGCTGCGAGGCGGCGATGATCGAGACACTCTGAACGGAGACGCTGGCGACGACACGATGAACGGTGGCAACGGCGACGACTCGATGAACGGTGGATCGGGCAACGACCTGATGACCGGCATGGATGGAAACGACCTCGTCCTCGGAGCGTCGGGGACTGACACCGTGCTCGGCGGAGACGGCAACGACTCGGCACGCGGCGGTGGCGGAAACGACATCGTGCTCGGCGGAGACGGCGACGACTTCATTCATGGCAACAGCGGCTCAGACACGCTCGCTGGAAACCAGGGAACCGACAGCTTTGGAAGCAACACGGTCGCAGCCGACATCGATGAGCAGTTCACGATTGCGGCATCGTTGCTCGCCGACCTGGACCTTTAAGAATGGCTGGCCATCAGCCTGAGTTCAGAGCGGCACTGACGCGGCGACAGTTACTGGTCAAAGTCAGCCTGACGGCAGCCCTCGTAATGAGCGGCTGCCAGTCGGCTCAGAAGCTGGAAGTCACTCAGTCCGGAGCGCCGAAGTTCGAACGCTTTCGGGCTGAGTACCGCTTCGACAACGCAGACCAGCTACTCGGTCGCAGTTTCGCTGACGTGTCCAGCGGCTCTGAAACCCCGGCAGTGCAAAGGGTGGCTGCCGAGTCATTCATGTCGGAAGCTCGGCTTAAGATCGAGTGTCCGCATCCCGCCGGTGATCCTTCGCTGGCGTTGCTGACTCTGACGCTGAGCGACCGGCGAGGACCGGGAGCGTTACTTCACAAAGAGGCCAGGCAGTTGACGATCGAAAGATCAAACGTCGAATTGCTGATTAGCAGCCTCGCGAACAACGGCTACTTCGACCAGCCTTCCGACATCGTCGGCGGCAACGAACTGGTTGTGCAGATTGATCGAGGCAAGATCAATCGAGAGTGGATCAACGATGCTCGCCTGCTTGACCTTGCTCGTCAGGCACTCGTCGACGGCAAGCCCGTCAGGTAACGCACGCTTCTCCCGCTGGGCAAGTCCAACGCCACTTCAGCGATGCAGCGCTGCTACGCAGACTCCAGCGAGTCCCAATCGACGTTCAGCTCGGAGTTGAGTTGCGGCTCAACTGAAATCCGGCCGCCGCTGACGTAGTGGCCTTCCCGCTCGAAGCGGCACCATGTCAGTTTCGCGACGAGCGTCTCGGTACCAAACGGCGACCGATAGCTGACGGCCACGTATCGATGTGGTAGTGGGACCTCGTGTCGAAATGAGATTCCATCCACAGAAATGTCACGGCCCCGGGCGATGATCGGCTCCGAGACCTGCACGAGCTCGGCGGTCTCAGAACTCGTGTTCAAACCAACGACGTGCAGCGATTCCGGAAAGGCGACGCGGTGAGACCGTCGGTCGTTCAACAGTCCGCCCCATTGATACCAGCTCACGCGCGGTGATGCCGACTCGCGATCGATCGCCTGATCGTCGTCAAGCAAATTCGTCGACGATGCACGGCTGGATGTCAGGCTTGCTAAGGCAGTCATGGTCAGGCCTTACTCGAAGTTGCAATCAATGCGCGTGTTGAAGCAGCGGCCAGAGTTGTCTGACCAGGCAGGCACTGCCAAAGCGGGATCCCTGGCAGGGCGACTCAAAAATAGTTCGACGTCTATCGCGGTCAAACGATTCCGGACACGTTGCGGGAAACGCTTTCATCGTTGACGCACGCTCGCCAGGTTCACGATGCCTGAGGTCATCATCGTTGTTGTCGTTCGCAAACGATGTTGCCTTAACGCATCGTGAGGCACATCACTCAAAACCTTTGCAACTCAAGCAACGCCCGCATGTTGCAACCGAATCGGTGTTCACTGGCATGCTCGCGGCGCTCGGATTGCTTGACGGTCTTTCGTTGAGTGTCAATCCGTAAGCCGTGAGGGTAATGCCATGAGTATTTCGGGAGCCGGTGGAGTTGGAATGGGTGGCGGCGCTGCCGGCATGGGTGGAGCTGCGGGAATTGGAGGTGCCGCCAGCGCGTCGGCAGGAGCCCCCGCTGGATCGCCAGCCGCTCCTGGCGGGACAACGCAACCGGGCATGCCTCAGAACATGCAGTCACTCGTCAACGCGATGAAAGACTTCAGCTCGGCTGAGATTCTTATCGCGCTGATGCTGGCAAACGCCGCCGGCGGCAAAGACGACGAGAAGTCTGGAGGCAGCGCCGCGGCAGGATTCCTCGCGGGACTCGCCATGGCCGGAGGCCTTGCTCAGGGCGGTGGAGACATCAATCTTTCGGTCGAAGTTGCTGGTGCGCAACCTCCCGCGGGAGCAGGTGGTGCTGGCGGAGCGGGGCTTGGCTTAAACGTGTCGGTGTGACAGACGCAAAATTGAATATCGAATATCGAACAAGGAATGTCGAAGGACGAAGTAACGGCACAAACGCCCGTTCTGATTTCGAAATTCCTTGTTCGATATTCGATATTCGATATTCTCGTTACTGCAACGGCGACCGCTCACTCAGCCTGCAAATCACCCGACGCCTTCACAGCGTGGGCAAGTCCCGACTTGATGTCCGGATACTGCAACTCCACTCCGAGTTCTTCCCGCAGTTTGCGGTTGCGGCATCGTTTGTTGATGCCGCGCGAGTGACGTGCGACAGCTTCGGAATCGAAGACAGGCTCCGGAGCACCGACCAGCTTTGCCAGCAGTCGATAGTAATCGCTTCGCAGGACGGGGCGATCGTCACTGACAAGGTAAACCGAACCGCTCGCCATTGAGTCGGCAAAAGTCGTAATGGTCTGCGCGGCATCGTCAACGTGAATCAGATTGAGCCAGCCATCTTCAGGACCAGGCAGCGGCTGAGCCTTCTTTAACGCATCGATGCGTGACAGTAGCCGGTCGGGGCCGTAGATCCCTGAAAGACGCAGAATCGTTCCGCAGGCTGGCGTCGAGTCATCAGCAAACCGATCCAGCACCAACTGCTCGGCGGCGATGCAGATTTCTCCGCTTTCATTTTTGGCCTCACATGGAGACTCTTCGTCGACCCACTCGCCGTCCTGCTGCCCGTAAACGCTGGTGCTGGAAATGTGGATGAACTGGTCGCATCTCGCGGCCATTCGGTCGAGCACTTTAGACAGCCCGTCGACATAGACTTCTCGTTTTGTCGCCGCCGCCGATCGATCGAAGCCAACGGCGTGCAGAACCGTGTCACATTCTGGAAGCGATTTCAGACTGGCCGACGAAGTGACGTCGCCGAGAATCGGTGAGACTTCCAACTGACTCAGCTGTTCGGCATTCCGCGCAGAACGAGTTAATGCGAAGACGTCGTCGCCGGACGCAATCCAGCGGCTGGCCACACGTCGCCCGAGGTAACCGCAACCGATAATCAATCGACGCATCGAACATCACTTTCATCCGTTTCGAACAAACGGGCTGGAACAAGCTCCGCACAGATTCGGCAGTGCTGACTAAGGAATGAGTCGAGAAGAACTTCCCGATTTCGATTAAACCGGCGATTTTCGTCATTCCCGCGCAGGCGGGAAACCAGTACTGCAGAGAAACTGGTTTCCCGCCTGCGCGGGAATGACGTGGCGGTTTTCCAGGAAGTTATTTCGGACACGTTCCTAAACGGCAGCACGAACGACCTTTGTTCCGGCATGAAGAGCAAAGTGAACACGGATCAGCTCGAAAGAGTAATGAGGATCGTCGAAGATCCCAACTGCCGGTAAACTCGTCAACGCTCCAGACTTCAACGAGTAACGAATCCACGAACGGAACGCAGAGGGCTCAACATGCTTGTCCAATTCGGAGATTGCCGTATCGAACTTTGTCAGGGTGACATTACCTCGCAGGAAGTCGATGCGATCGCTAATGCGGCGAATTCGGAACTCGCTGGCGGAGGCGGCGTCGACGGGGCGATTCATCGCGCGGCCGGTCCGACTTTGATGAGCGAAACCAGGACGCTCTATCCCGAAGGTTGCCCAACCGGCAGCGCAGTGGCGACAACCGGCGGACGACTGAAAGCGAAATACGTTCTGCATGCCGTCGGCCCGGTCTGGCGAGGCGGAACCGAAGGCGAACCCGCGCTGCTGAAATCCGCCTATCGAACCTGTCTTGAACTCTGCCGCGAGCACAACTGCGACAGCGTTGCGTTTCCCGCAATCAGCACGGGCGTGTACGGTTACCCGATGGACCTTGCGGCCGAGATCGCTCTGAACGTCGCCCGAGACTTCGTCGTCGAATACAACTCGCCAAAGCTCATCCGGTTTGTTCTTTTCAGCGACGGAGCATCCGGGGCGTTTGCCAGAGTTCTGGAGTCGATGACCGAGTGACAACGACGATCCTTCAACACATCAGCACCGTATAAAACAGGGATTGGGACCAGCATTGTCCGAACCGACGATCGAACAGTTTGTGACCTCAGACGGCTACCACCACCATTGCCGGCGGTGGGTCCCGGAAGGACGGCCGAAAGGTTTCGTGCTGTGTCTGCACGGAATTCAGAGCCACTCCGGATGGTACGGCTACTCCAGCGGCAAGCTGTGCGAAGCCGGCTATGAAGTCGTCTTTGTCGACCGTCGCGGTTCGGGGCTGAACCAATCCGGACGAGGCCACGCGAGACACCACGACCGACTCATCAATGACGTCGTGCAGGCGTTGGAAGATTTGCGCATCCGCCGCAACGAAATCGCGCCGACTGTCCCCGTCACACTTCTCGGATTGAGCTGGGGCGGCAAGCTGGCATCGGTCGTCGCGGCTCGACGGCAGGAGCTGATCGACGGACTGGCGTTGCTCTACCCCGGCATCCGGTCGCACTTCGAAGCGAGCATCATGGATAACGTGAAGTTGTCGCTTGCTCGCGAAGCGGAGCTGTTTGAAAAGCTGATCCCGATTCCGCTGGACGATCCCGCTCTGTTCACAGGCATTCCGGAATCACAGTCGTTCATCCGGAACGACAACCTCTCACTCCGAGACGTGACCGTGTCATTTCTGCTGGCGAATCGTGAACTCGACGCCCTGACCCGATCAGCGCCGCCTGAAATCCGTTGCCCGACGATCATGATGCTGGCCGGCAAGGATCGGATCATCGACAACCCGGCTACAACAAAGTGGTACAACTCGCTGGCTTCGCAGGAGCGAGCGTTCTTCGAATATGAAAAAGCTTGTCACACGCTGGAGTTTGAACCAGACCGAGATCTGTGGATTGCTGACCTGATCGGCTGGCTCGACGGCCTGCGTCTCACGACTTAACGCCGCGAGAGTCAGTTTGTGTCCCGACGTGCTGAAAGAATGTCCGCAGCCCCGGCTGGTCAACGTCACGTCTCGGTGGTTCAATCAACAGAGTCGCCGACCATCTCTTGATTCCCCGTAGGTTATGACAAGCTCCGCGCCGGCATAACATTTCCTGGGAGCCTCTTTGTTATGCCGGCGCGGAGCTTGTCATAACCTACGTCCTCTGTCCTTTTTCAATTCTGGACGCACGATGAAAACGCGATCAACTTCAACGAACGCCGTCGTCTTCAACATGTCCGGCGCAATCATCCTTGCCATTCTGACGTGCGCGACGGTCGGGTGTGGCAGCGGAACTTTGGAGATCGATGACTCTGACTCCGAAACGGCCACGTCGCTGACAGCGTCTGACGAACTCGCCGGAGCGTCCAGCGAGTTCGACGATGCTCAAGCCGACGATACTCAAGCCGCTGTGCAACGAGAAGAAACCGAACCGACAGTCGTCGGCAATTCGGGCACGGAACCGAAGACAGGGAGTGCAGAAAACGTGGCTTCTGCCGCCGAGCCCGAAGACGCGACTGAGTCTGGCAAATCAACTCCTGACAAGTTGAGCGAAGCGGGCGGCACCCCGAAGAAACCTCAGGGAACGAAACTTCCGGACGACTACCTGTCTGGTACCCAGGCAACACCACTCAACCAGCAGAAGTCCGTGCTGCTTGACCTGAAGGGCAAACGCATTCTGCTGAAGGCTCGAGTTTGCCTCACAGAAGGGCTGCTGGAAATGCTGCTCTGTCCGCACCAGACGAAAGAGCACGAATCAATCCTGTCGACCGAAGCGGCCGCGTTCACCGTTCATACGGGACTGCTGGCACTCGGCTGCAAAGAAGGAAAAGCCGCCCGGTACGATTCCGAGAACGAGACCTACACTCCAGCCAGCGGGCAGATTATCGACATCTTTCTTCACTGGGTCGATGTCGACGGAAAACTGCACCGCGAACGCGCACAGAACTGGGTCCGTGGTTCGAGGCAGCACTACTACCAGGAAGAATTCAAGGCGCTGCCCAAAGACCTGAAGCTCGTGCCCGATGGAAACCTGCGATACGACGACGTCAACCAGTACCTCTTCTGGTACGGACCGATGACCGACGCCGAACTGGCGGACTGTCTCAAAATGAGTTCCGACGAGAAGTTTCAGGCGGCGATGCGACGGTTTCACAAAGAGGGTCAGGAGAAGCCGATGGACGCGGACTGGGTTTTTGTCGGCAGCGGTTTTTATGAAGACGGAGACTCCGCAAAACAATACCTGGCCGAAGGCGGGTACATGATCTGCGTCGCCAATTTTCCGATGGCAATGCTGGATGTTGCCACGCCGAGCGATTCCAACGGCACCGACTCTCTGGCTTATGAGGCAGCAACAGAAAAACTTCCGCCGCGCGAATCTGAAGTCATCATCGAGCTGGTGCCGCGTTCTGCCAAGCAAGCTGCTGAAGAAAAAGCGGCAGCGGAGAAGTTGACCACGGAAGAAACGGAATGACACGGAAGACGCACCCTGCGGCGCTGTGAGTCGGTTGAGCCGACTACCGGATTGTCGCCGTCGTGCGAGGCTCGCTGACAAACGGCAGTTCCGTTCCGGGTTCAAGAAACAGCGACCTGACCATTCCCATTCCGATCGGCTTGCCGGCCGACCAGGACCAGGCGACCGAAGTTGCTCGCCCGGCTTCCTTGTCTTCCTTTTTCGGATTCAGCAGAACCGTACCGACAGGCGGCGTCTCGGCAGCGTCGATCACGAACGAGGCCAACGCTTTGTTCACGTGGCCCATCGCGTTGAGTCGTGCGATGGGTTCCTGCCCGAGGTAGCAGCCTTTCTGGAACGAGATCGCTCGTTCCGTTCGAGCGGCTTCCTGAGCCAGATTTTCGTCCGACAGATCGATCCCGTAGTTGGGGAACGTCGCTTCGATCCGCAGCGACTCGAAGACACTTGTTCCGGCTGGCGCGATGCCAGCTTTCGTCAATCGTTCCCACAGAGCATCACCTTGCGCGCCGTCAGCGGAAATCAGGAACGCCGATGCGCCGAAGAGGTCGACTCGTTTAACGTGAAACTCACATTCCCCAGCACCGGCCTGAGCAGCCAGCTTCACGTGTTGCCAAGGTTCAAGCGTCGTGACATCCAGTCCGGCATCGGTCAGCAACTGCGCCGCCTTCGGCCCGGAAACGAGAAACTCGGTGAGCGTTCCTGTGCGGTCGACAAGTTGGACGTCCTCGACCAGGCAGTACTTGTTGAGGTGTGAAGTCAACGCGTCGCTCTGTCCTGGCACCGACTCAAGCACGAGCGATTCTTCGCCGGCAAACACAAACACGTGACCGAGAAGACGGCCTTTTACATTGCAAAGAAAAGCTTCGCAGCCAGTTCCGGACTTCAGCCCCTTGATGTCGTTCGTGCAGAATCCGTGAAAGAACGAGTGGCGATCTGCTCCCGACATCTGAAGTTGAGTTCGATCCGAAACGTCGAAGACCGCCGCCGACTCGGTAGCCGCTCGATACTCGGCTTCCGGATTGCCGAAATCGTTTTGAGAATGTCGTGGTTCCACGTGGTCGTCTCCGCTGGTTAAATTCTGCTGACTCGTGCGGCAGGGACGGTATGGCACCGTCAGTGCCGAATCAAACCAGGTCACCGGCCTTCGTCATGGAAAGGTGAACGAGCAATTCGCTAAAGTCCGCGGCTTCGATCTCGCTACTGAGCTGTCTGACTGACCGACGCAACAACGAGGACACATCCTGATGAAACTATTCGCGAAGCTGATTGCCGTTTTTGCTGTCGCCCAGGTTTTTGCTTTCACACAGTGTGCTTCCGCCGCTGACCTGCCGAACATCCTGTGGATCACCAGCGAAGACAACGGTCCGGAACTGGGTTGCTACGGCGACGACTACGCGATCACTCCGCACATCGATGGTCTGGCAGAAACGAGCAGCCGGTATCTGCACTTCTGGTCGAACGCTCCGGTTTGTGCTCCGGCCAGAACGACGATCATCACCGGAGTCTACCCGCCGGCAACCGGAGCCGAGCACATGCGGAGTAACGTGCCGCTGTCGTCGAAGCTCAAGATGTATCCGCAGATTCTGCGCGAGGCCGGTTACTACTGCACGAACAACAGCAAGGAAGACTACAACCAGATTAAGCCCGGGCAGGTGTGGGACGAATCGTCGAGGAAAGCTCACTGGAAGAATCGCAGGGACGGGCAGCCATTCTTCGCCATCTTTAACCACACGATCAGTCACGAAAGTCAGATCCGAAACAAGATCGATCCGAAAAACACCATTCACGATCCGGCGAAAGCTCGAGTCCGAGCCTACCACCCCGACACTCCGGAAGTTCGCAAGGACTGGGCTCAGTACTACGACCGCCTGACGATGATGGACGCTCTGGTCGGGAAGAATCTGAAAGAGATCAAGGACGCGGGGCTCGCTGAAAACACCATTGTCTTTTACTACGGAGACCATGGTTCGGGGATGCCTCGCAGCAAACGCTGGCCGTACAACTCGGGCCTGCACGTTCCGCTGATCGTTCACATTCCCGAAAAGTTCTCGCACCTTCGTCCGAAAGAATACTCCGCTGGCGGGACTTCGGATCGACTGACCGCGTTCATCGATCTCGCTCCGACTTTGCTCAGTCTGATCGGGCAAAAGCCTCCGGCATGGATGCAGGGGTACGCGTTCGCCGGCAAGTACGACGCCGGCCCGCAGCCATTCATTTACGGATTCCGAGGCCGCATGGATGAACGCTACGACCTGCTGCGATCGGTCACCGACGGGCGGTACGTCTACCTTCGACAGTACATGCCTCACAAGATTTACGGGCAGTACATCCAGTACATGTTTCAGACGCCGACGACGCGTGTCTGGAAAGAGATGTTCGACGCGGGACAGTTGAACGAAGCTCAAAGCCGATTCTGGCAACGTAAGCCGCCGGAAGAACTCTACGATCTGCACAACGACCCGGACGAAGTCAACAACCTGGCGAAGTCACCCGAGCATCAGACGATTCTGATAAAGCTCCGAAAAGCGCAGCGAGACCTCGCCGTGAAGACTCGCGATGTGGGATTCCTGCCGGAAGACGATCTCCATTCACTGGCGAAAGGCTCAACGCCGTACGACGTCGGCCATGACAGATCAAAATATGATCTCGAAACGGTCCTGACCGCGGCCGAGGATGCCTCATCACTGGATGCCGGAAAGACGGCAACACTCGTCAAACGACTCGCCGACAAGAACCGAGCCGTCCGCTACTGGGCGGCTCTTGGATTGCTGATGCGAGGCGAAGCTGGCCTGAAAGCAGGGCACGATGAATTGACCGCCGCATTGAATGACGAATCACCGTCCGTGCGAGTGATCGCCGCGCAGGTCCTGGCTCAGTTTGGTTCGGACGCTGACAATGCCAATGGTCTCGCGCTTCTGCTGAAGCACGCGTCCGTCGAGACCAACACGATTTACGTCGCCATGCTCGCCTTGAACGCGCTGGACGAACTCGACGGTCGAGCGGCATCAGCGATTGAGCAGATCAAAAAACTACCGACTGAATCTGACGTCAAGTACCCTCGCATGGACGCCTACATCCCGAACCTGAAAACTAAAACGCTCGCCGACCTGCAGGCTTTGAAGTAGCGAACCAAAGGTCACGACCGTCTTCGGAATTCGACGGATTCGGAGAACGGTAGAACCACGGAATACACGGAAAGACACGGAAAAAGGCTGCCCCCTCTTCCGTGTCTTTTCGTGTATTCCGTGGTCAACTTACTGTGAGCATTGTCCGATTCTCCGCTGCCTTGTCATTCGAGGTTCTCAGCCTTCAATCGCCGCGATGTTTTAATTCTTTCGATATTCAACTTGACCACCTGGCCTGTTTGCGTAAACTCCGAACGAATTAGAAGTTCGCTTGTCGACTTTCGGAGTGCCCCCAGATGGCTCGTCCCGCTTCAGAGCATCCCACGGAACTTGAGCTCGCCATTCTGAAGGTGTTGTGGCAGAAGTCGCCGCAGACGGTTCAGGATGTCCGCGATGAATTGGCGGAAGCTGGGCGGGAACTCGCGAACAGTTCGGTGATCACCATGATGAATATCATGGTCCGTAAGCAATATCTGAAACGCGAGAAGGCCGGGCGAGCGTTCGAGTTCACGCCGCTGATCGAACAGCAGAGCGTCGGCCGTCGAATGCTGGGCGACATTGTCGATCGAGTGTTCGACGGATCGGCGAGTGCTGTCATG
>CALDJX010000684.1 GCA_937899075.1 uncultured Planctomyces sp.
GCCGATCGATGCCGGCGGGCAGCTTCTGATCTGGATGCTGCTGCCCATCGCGATGATCATCTTTCTGTTCATTATGATGAGACGCGCGAACGATCCGATGGGCTCGGGTTTTCTCGGAGGCTTTACGAAAAGTCCGGCCAAGAAGTTTCAGCCGAGCGAGCAGCGCAACTCGTTCGACGACGTCGCCGCGATGGATCAGGCGAAGTCGGAACTGATGGAAGTCGTCGAGTTTCTCAAAACGCCAGCGAAGTTTCAGAGGCTTGGTGCGCAGATTCCCAAAGGCGTACTGCTGATTGGTTCGCCGGGTACAGGCAAGACTCTGCTGGCTCGAGCGACAGCGGGCGAAGCGGGCGTTCCGTTTTACTCGATCAACGGTTCTGAGTTCATCCAGATGTTTGTGGGCGTCGGAGCCAGCCGGGTCCGGGATCTCTTCCAAACGGCCAAAGACAACGCACCCTGCATCATCTTTGTCGACGAAATCGACGCGGTCGGCCGCCATCGTGGCGCTGGCCTGGGCGGCGGACATGACGAACGCGAGCAGACCCTTAACCAGATCCTCAGTGAGATGGACGGTTTCGAGCAGACCGCTTCTGTGATCGTCCTGGCGGCGACAAACCGACCGGATGTGCTCGATCCAGCGCTGCTCCGTCCAGGCCGTTTCGACAGGCACGTCACGATTGATCGTCCTACCAAGGAAGGTCGAGCTGCGATTCTGAAGGTTCACTCGAAGAACGTTCCGCTGGGCGATGATATTGATCTGTTTCAAGTGGCAGCCTCTTCGACCGGCTTCTCCGGTGCCGAGCTGAAGAATCTGGTGAACGAAGCCGCGTTGTGTGCTGTCCGCGCGGATCGCGACTACGTCATGATGGAAGACTTCGACAATGCTCGTGACCGAGTCATCATGGGGCCGAAACGCGAAGAAGTTCTGAATCAAAAAGAACGCCGCATGACGGCGTACCACGAAGCCGGCCACGCATTACTCGGCTGGTTCCAGCCGGAAGCCGACGAAGTTCACAAGGTGTCGATCATCCCTCGCGGTCGGGCGCTCGGCGTGACTCAGTTTCAGCCGGACGAAGAACGCTTCCATATCGGCGAGCAGCGTCTGCATCAGCAGCTGGCGATGATGCTGGCCGGTCGTGCCGCCGAGAAAATGGAATTTGACGAGTACTCGGCCGGGGCAGAAGACGACATCAAACGCGCCACGCAGATTGCTCGCAGCATGGTCGCTCATTGGGGCATGAGTGATGAAATCGGACCGGTTGCCTACCGACAGGGTGAGCATCATCCATTCCTCGGCAAGGAAATTCACGAGAGCCGCGAGTTCAGTGAAGAAACCGCACATTTGATCGATCAGGAAATCAAGCGATTCCTACACGCCGCCCAACAACAGGCGACGGAATTACTGATGCAGCATCGCGCCGAACTGGACAGCGTGTCAGAAGCGTTGCTCGAACGTGAGTCTCTCGGTTATGACGATCTCGTTGAACTGATCGGCAAGCCGGTCGCTCGTGCCTATGCCGAAGATGCATCCGCGGATGGCGCGGCCAATAAGGACACGATCGACGAGAAGACACTAAAGGCAGACGAGCCGGTTTCAGACAATAATTCGAGCAACCCATACGTGCCGCTTGAATCCGAGACGCTGCTTGAAAAGCCAGCGGACCCGCCTGACGGAGAGCAATTGTCGTGAGTGAATCATCGATCACGATTTACCACAATCCGCGTTGCTCGAAGAGTCGTCAGGCGTTGCAGTTGATTCGCGAGTCGGGCGTCGAGCCGGTCGTTGTTGAATATCTCAAAACACCGCCGTCTTCCGATGAGCTGGACGGAATTCTCACGAAGCTGAAGCTCGAACCAATTGAGTTGATGCGTCAAAAGGAATCGATATTCCGCGATCTTGACCTCGCAAACCGCACGCTCAACCGCGACGAGGCGATTGCCGTGATGATCGAAAACCCCGTGCTGATCGAACGTCCGATCGTCATCAAGGGAAGTCTGGCAGTGATTGGCCGTCCGCCCGAAAACGTTCAAGAGCTTCTGTGATGAACACCAGAGCGGCCACGCCTGACTTCTTCTTTCCGCCAATTTTCGCGGCACTGGATGAAGGCTCCCGCAAGCTCATCGGAGATTCTGAGCAGGCCGGCGGACGTACTGGTGAGGACGGCTCCAACGAACCACCACACCGGAAGCGCTTTGTCGCGGGTCTGGTTGCATTGCTGCTTGTCATCGCTGGCGTTGTCCTTTCAAGCCGCAGCATCGCTTCCAGCAGGCTGGTTCACGTCGTGAATGGAAGCGGCGAGTCGCTTCATTTGACGATCGATGGTGGCGACGAGTTTGAAATCGCCGCGACCTCGAAGATAGAAATCACTCTGCCAGAAGGAAGGCATCGCTGGGAGATCCTCGAACCGCAAGCAGTCGCATCCGAAGGCGAGTTCAAACTTCGTACAGGGTTCCTTGAGCGATTTTTCTCGTCGCCGATGTATGTGCTGGATCCGGCAGCAACGACGATCACCGTCTGGGAAGAAGCTCGTTACTCTGCAGAAACGCCGGCGACTGAAGTCACGCACCAGCTTCATCTGGGAGCGACATTTTACGAGTTCAACGATATCGATTTCCGGTTTGAGCCGTTTCCTGGAGTCATTAAAGCGAGCGGCAGCAGCGTGACTCGAACACGCGTTGAACCGTTCCTTTATGAACCCGCACAGGTCATCGGCTATGTGGAAAATGACCTGACTTCGGAGCAGCGACTGGCGTTTTGCGAACGTCACTTGCGACTGACGCCTCGCGACGAAGAATTGATCGCCGTTTACGGCAGGTTTGCTGTGCAGGCATCGGCCTATCAACGGCTTTATCGCTTCCTGAAGGAAGGATGCCATCGTCGGCCCTTAGAGATTCCCTGGCATCGCCGTTACCAATCGGCAGCTCTCCGCGTTGATAAGACTGACGAAATCTTTGCCGAATACGACGAGCTGGTCAGGCAGTATCCGGTCAATAGTGCAGCACTCTACCTGCGAGGCCGTATCGAGCCTCACGGACCGCTGGCCGAAGAATATTTCAATCGGTCCATTGCGGCAGACCCGTCCAATCCATACCCGTACTATGCGACATGTCATCAGCTCGTTTCGCTCGCGAGGTATGAAGAAGCGTTCGACGCGGCGAGCAAAGCGATCGAGCTGAATCCCGACCAGCAGGACATGAAGAACATCCTTCATCGAGTTCGTCTGGCACTCGGGCAGTTCGAAGAACTGGAACGTGAACAGCGAACGCTCATTGCAGAATCTCCGATCGAGGCGACTGCTCATTTTCGATTAATGAGTATCCTTGCCGCGCAGGATCGGCTGGCTGAAATGCGACAGACTCACGACGAATTCGTTCTCGCAGTACACAATGAAATCCCGCTGGATCCACACGACCTGGTCGTCTCTTCTGAGCGTTACCTTGCGTACTGCCATCGCGACTACGAGAAAATGATGGAGCTGACACTGCAACTGAAGAATCCATTGTCGCGTTCAAACCTGATGCTGGAAGCTCTGGTCGCGCGCGGGATGCACAAGGAACTTTCTGAATCCGAACTGGTAGATCACCCGCCTGCACAACGTGGTTTCATCCATTTGTACCTCGTGATGATTCACGAACTGCACGGCGACAAGAGCGAGTCACTGGCAAGTCTGAATCGAGCGATAGACGACTTCCGCAAAGGAACTCCGGAAACACAACGAGTCGCCAGCACGCTGGGAAACTTCAGCGACGAGCAGCTTTACGAACGGCTAACGGCGATCTCGATGTCTGCCACCGAGCGGTTGACCGTCAACATCGTCGTTGCGTCTCAAACTTCTGGTGAGACTCGGCAGAAGTTTCTGGACTCGTGCCGATTGTTGAACTTCAGTCCCCGTTTTCCGCATCACACGGTGGCTCGGTTGATCGAGCTACTTGAATCGGAGTCGTGACCAACCGGGTCGCGTTTCGTCGTGCCGCGGTCAGCGAACCGGTTATTGAGTACGCAGCCTTATGGTTCACACACCGATCTACCTGGACAATCATGCGACGACGCGGTGCGATCCGCGAGTCGTCGACGCCATGCTGCCGTACTTCAGCGAGGCGTTCGGAAACGCCGCCAGTACGAGTCACCGCTTCGGTTGGGCAGCGCAGGACGCGGTCAATCAGGCGCGCGAGCAGGTCGCCTCGCTGATCAACGCGGACCCTCGCAGCGTCGTATTCACGAGCGGCGCGACCGAAGCATCGAACCTGGCGATCAAAGGAATCATTCAACCGCTGCTTCGCTCAGCGGATGCACGGTCGCCACACATCATCACGAACGAAGCCGAGCATCGCGCGACACTGGATCCTGTCAAACGTCTGCAGCGAGCGGGTGCTGAAGTCACAGTTCTGCCGGTCGATAAATTCGGACGAGTAGCCCCTCAGCAGATCGCCGATGCGCTACGTGACGAGACCTCGCTGGTGTCGATCATGCTGGCGAATAACGAAATCGGAACGATCAATCCGATTGCGGATATCGCTGACGTCTGTCGAATCCGAAACGTGCCTTTTCATTGTGACGCGGTTCAGGCTGTTGGTCGTCTTCCCGTCGACATCGAAGAACTGGGAGCCGACCTGGTCAGCCTGAGTGCTCACAAACTGTGCGGCCCCAAAGGAGTCGGCGCGTTGATCGTGCGCCGCGGAAACCGGCGGGCTCGGCCGGAGCCGCTGCTGGACGGTGGCGGTCATGAAAATGGACTCCGCAGCGGCACGTTGCCAGTTCCCTTGATTGTCGGATTTGGAACTGCCTGTCAGATAGCTGGCGAAGCCCTTCACGCAGACGCCTCTCGCATTGGTAATTTGCGAGACGCTCTCTGGACCCAAATCCGTTCGCTACTGGATGGTCTGCACTTGAATGGTCATCCGACCGACAGATTGCCGGGCAACCTGAACGTCAGCTTCGAAGGCATCGACGGCGACGTTCTGATGAACAGCCTCAAAGAGATCGCCGTCAGCTCCGGCTCGGCCTGCACATCGGCAGAGCCTGAACCGAGTCACGTTTTGCGAGCGATTGGTCGCAGTGATGGGCTAACGCGAGCCAGTCTGCGGTTTGGAATCGGCCGGTTTAACACTCACGAAGAGATCGAGTTTGCGGCTGACTATGTCGTTGAGACGGTGAATCGGCTTCGGAATCCCACATAACCGAAGTAGCGGTTTCGGACAGTAATGACTCCCGCAGGCGGCGCGGGATGCGCATAATCACAGCCTGATGACACCGGACGTCAACCGATCGTCCGTTTCCCGTCCACTGTTGAACTGCGAGGAAGCACACATGGCAACCGCAACAGAACAAGCAACGATCGCGACACCGGAAGTTCGCCAGACGAAAATTCTGATCAACGGCGAGTGGCGGGACGCGGTCAGCGGCAAGACGTTTCAAACGATCAACCCCGCCACCGAAGAACTGATTGCGGAAGTGGCAGAAGGCGACGAAGCCGATATCGATCTCGCCGTGAAGGCTGCTCGTAAAGCGTTCGAGTCCGGGCCGTGGGCGACGATGGACGCTCGCGACCGAGGCCGGCTGATACACCGACTCGCTGATCTGATCGAAGAAAACTTCGACGAACTGTCGGCTTTGGAAACGCTCGACAACGGAAAGCCAATCGCCGACGCCCGTGCAGCGGACCTGCCATTGGTCATCGATTGTCTGCGGTACTACGCCGGTTGGGCCGACAAGATTCAGGGAGACACGATTCCGATTCGTGGAAACTTCCTGTGCTACACCCGGCGAGAACCTCTCGGCGTCTGCGGCCAGATCATTCCCTGGAACTTTCCGATGCTGATGACAGCCTGGAAGTGGGGACCAGCTTTGGCTGCTGGTTGTACGATCGTTATGAAGCCCGCCGAGCAGACTCCACTGACCTGCCTCCGCATGGGCGAGCTTGCGATGGAAGCAGGCATTCCGCCCGGCGTTATCAACATCGTGCCAGGGTACGGACCGACCGCGGGCGCGTCACTCGTCAAGCATCCTGACGTCGACAAAATCGCCTTTACGGGCGAGCACCTGACCGCTCAGCGAATCATGGCCGATGCGGCAATGACTCTGAAGCGGCTGACGTTTGAGCTCGGCGGCAAGAGTCCCAACGTTGTCTTTGCAGACGCTGATATCGACGCTGCCGTGGCTGGTGCGGAGTTCGGATTGTTCTTTAATCAGGGGCAGTGCTGCTGTGCTGGCAGCCGTGTATTTGTCGAAGAATCAATCAAGGAACAGTTTGTCGATCGCATCGTTGAACGAGCCGCCGCTCGAAAAGTCGGAAATCCATTCGACACGTCCACCATGCAGGGGCCGCAGGTCGACCAGGATCAGTTCGACAAGATTATGTCGTACATCGAAAAGGGGAAGTCCGGCGGAGCGGCGTGCGTCACCGGCGGCAATCGAGTTGGCGACAAAGGCTACTTCATCGAGCCGACGATCTTTGACAACGTGACCGACGACATGGACATCGCCACAAACGAAATCTTCGGCCCCGTCATGAGCATCCTGTCATTCAAGGATCTGGATGAGATCATCGAACGGTCCAACTCGACGTTCTACGGACTGGCCGCAGCCGTTTGGACGCGAGACATCGGCAAGGCTCATCAGTACGCAAACGCGGTCAAAGCGGGAACGGTCTGGGTCAACTGCTACGACGTCTTCGACGCCGGTGCCCCGTTTGGCGGATTCAAAATGAGCGGCATCGGACGAGAACTCGGAGCCGCCGCCTTGAACAACTACACCGAACTCAAGACGGTAACTGTCAGCCTCGATTGATAGCTTGAACGAACCTTAAATACCTAATCAGAGTTGAACAGTCGACGTGACTGTTCAGTTTTGAATTAGCCGCAGATGGTCACAGATAATCGCAGATTAATTCTGAGAAATCTGCGATTATCTGTGACCATCTGCGGCTAATTAAGGCTAATTAATTGGAATGAACTCTGTCTCAGAACAACGGAGCAGGCGGTAATTTCTAAATCAAATAACTGTATCACTTTTTGTGGTGCATGTGTTTGTGCTTGAGGTGTTCCGGCAGGTTGAAACCTGTTTCGAGGAATGAAACCAGGTCGATAATCTCCGTCCGAGTCAGCACGTTGGCCATCCCTTTCGGCATGGCTGAAATCGTTGACGGAAACTGCTCGTCGAGTTCGCTCTTCGCGACCTTTGTAATGGCGGTTGGAATCAGCAGGTTACTGATGATGTGAAATTCCGTTTCCGTCTCTTTGGTGACAACTCCCGAGAGGACCTTGCCATTTTCCATCAGGAATTGCGTCGTCTGATACTTCTTGTTGATCTCGGACGACGGTTCCAGAATCTGTTGCAACAGCTTGTCGCCTTTCAAACGCTTGCCGGTTTCGGTGAGGTCCGGGCCGATGTTGATACCGTGTACGGCGATGGCGTGACACTGGTTGCAGCGAGCTTTGACGAATGCCTGCATGCCTTGCGCGATGGACTCGTCGTCGGTCTTCGAAGTGACGGCCGGGAAGTCGGCCATCGTCCATTCCTTGACCATTGTTGGTTTTCGAGCCGCCAGAAGTTCTTCTGCTGCTTTCGTGGTTTCAGCCACAACCATCACTCCGTTCATGATCACCCAGTGGCCAGGGAACGTGCAGACAAACGGGTAAACGCCGGGCTCGTCCGGAGCGTTAAACCGCATGACATGAACCAGTGACTTTCGAGTCGGGCCAATCATCGGCGACGCGTGCAGAATCTGACTTCGCTTTTCTACGGGGATGAAGTCGGAATTTGCATTCTTCGGGTCACGAGCCATCGCGTTGGCGGCCATGCCGACGTCGGCGAGCGCATCGGGTCTGACGATAACCAGGTTGTGATCGGTGGCGTCAGGATTCACAAAGACGATCTTCACCGGCTGACCAGGCTTTGTGGCAAACTGCTCGACGGTAAACTTCATGCGTTCCGGCACGCAGGAGATGCGGACGGTTTTCAGTTCTTTCTGAGTATCAAACTGTGCACCTTTCGAATCGGGGTTCGGCTCTTTGAAAAGGTTGCTTCGGCCGGCACTCTTCAGCAGCTTCGCGACGTTGTAATCAGCATTGCCTTCCCAGTGGCGTCGCAGATTTGCCGATCCGAGTGCGCAGTTAATCGCGTAGGCCGTGTGACCTTCTCGCGGATACTTGAAGACATCGAGCATTGCGTCGAGTGCCTCTTTCGAACCGAAATAACTCGCAGCGATGGCTGCTTCCATTCGGACGAGGCCGTTCGCGTCATTCGCCGATCGATGCAGCAGGTGCACCGCGTCGGGCATTTCAGCATGCCAGTAACGTAATTGCTGAGTCGCTGCGGCGCGGGCGTGATGGTCTTTGCAGGCGAGCAACTCGCGCAGCAACGGCAGGTTGCTCTTGCCTACGTTCCGGTAATTCCAGACGGCTTCGACCTGATGGTGACGATGTCTCGCGTCGTTCGAATCCAGCTTAACAACCCATTGATCGAGTGCCGTCTTGACAGCATCCGGATTCCGTTCACGAAGTTCTCGCTTTGCCCAGTAGCGGTATCGGTACTCGGGTCGTTTTTGAATGTCGAGCAACTCACCGATAGAAGCGTCGGCGATCTTGGGCGGGTCGGTCAGCGGTTTGCCCTTCGCGGTGATTCTCCAGATGCGTCCCGAGTGACGGTCGCGGCGTGGGTCGCGCAGCGAGTATTGAGCGTGTCCTTTGATCGGGTTGTACCAGTCGCAGATATACATGGCTCCGCGAGGACCGAAGCGCAAGTCGACCGGAATGAAGCTCAAGTTTGACGAGAAAATCAAATCGCTGACGTACTCTTCATCGAAGCCGAATTCGGACTCGATCCATTTGTGGATCTCGATCCGGTTCGTTGGCTTGTAGCGGGCCTTGATGAAACCTCCCTGCAACTCTTCAGGGAACGTTGCGAAGTCGACAAACTCGTGACCGCAGGTTCCGGAGTACGCCCGCAGTCCGTCCGGTTTGGGATGCTGCTGCGGATACGGCGGATCAAGCGAATGAAACGCCGCGGCAAAGACTGGATGACTGGCGACGTGGTTGCCCCAATCGTCGAAGGTAACACCCCACGGATTCGTACTGTGGTAGGTGCCGAAGCTGGTCAGTCGTTGTGTCCGAGGTTCAAAACGGAACCAGCCGCTGTTCTGTTGCCGGACCGGACCGTACGGCGTTTCCACTTGCGAGTGATGAAAGATTGACTCGCGAAAAATGAGATCGCCATCCGGTGACCACGTGATGTCGTGCAGCGAGTGGTGTGAGTCTTCGGTGCCGAAGCCGGTCAGGACTCGGCGCCGAACATCGGCTTTGCCGTCGCCGTCAGTGTCTTTAAGAAAGGTCAGGTCCGGCTGTTCTGAAACGTAGACTCCGCCGTCGCCGAATTCGAAGGAAAGCGGAATGTGCAGATCGTCCGCGAAGACCGTCGACTTGTCCGCTTTGCCGTCGCCGTCCGTGTCTTCAAGGATGACGATCTTGTCGTCCGGTTCGTTGCCGGGATAAACGTGCGGATAAGTTGTTGAGCAACTGACCCACAATCGGCCACGCGAATCCCAGCGCATTTGGATCGGCGCGGCGATGTCCGGAAACTCTTCTTCGCCAGCAAACAGATTGACTTCAAAACGCGGATCGACGGTGAACTCTTGCAGCTCCTCGGCAGCTGAAATCCAGCGATTGGCACCTCGGCTTTCAGTTGTTTCGGGCAGCGGCGGAACATTCGAATCGTCGACGAGTGCAGATACGTCTTTGCCTTGAACGATGTCCCAGATTCGCCGATCGCGGTTTGCGGTCATGACGTCGAAGTTTCGCATCGCCGGCAGGAAGTCGAGATAGCCGTAACTCTTGTTTCGGTCGCCGGTGTAATAAAACGTGTTGACCGGTCGGTAGCGGCGAGTGAACTGGCGGTTCCGATCGACGATGGCCGCTCGAAGTGCGTCGCTGTTGCTGAGATATTCTCGAGCAGTCGCTTCGTCGACTCCGAATGCCTGCGCGAAAAATTTCACTCCAAACGCGGCGTAACCCTTTTCAGTGAGGTGACAACCGTTAATCGTCAGGTCCGCGCCCGGACTCGCCATTGCCTGTTGCAGCGGTTTGAAGACGTCAACAAAGCCGACCCGTTGCTTTGCCGCGACGTTTTTCATCGCGTCTACGTAAAGCTGAATTCGCTCGTTGTTCAGGTCGGCAGCGTTGACCGCGTCGACGTTCTCGTTGGCGATGGGCGAAATCAGTAGGACTCGCGGAGCGGACTTGCCGTTGTACGCTTTCGCCTTCAGACCGGTCAGAAACGTTGTCAGTTTGCTCTCGAAATCAGCAAGCCCAGCTTCTCCGGCGAACGATTCGTTGAACCCGAACGCGGCGATAATCACATCGACCTTCTCGTGAGTCAGATGCTGGTCGAGGTTCGCGAAGTTCGATGGCCGAGGCTGAAGGTCAACCGTGTCGGCCGACCACGAAAGGTTTCTCACCACGAGTTCGTGCTGGGGAAAATGCGAATGCAGCAACGCTTCAAAATGTCCGAAGTGCTGAGCTCGGTCAAGCAGCGTGTTTCCGATCAAAGCGATCCGGTCGCCCCTCTTCAGCTCCAGCGGGAGTGACGTCGCAATCGCATCGGCCGGCCCTGCCACGGGAGCGGTCTTCGCGTAAATGCCGTACTGCTGAAGTTCGGGATCCTTCGACGCTGCGGGCTTACCCGTCGATCGATTCCTGGCGTCCTTCTTTGCCGCACGCTTTGCTTCAACGGCCTGCTTGTCCGTCCTGGATCGGTCTTTCTGTTCCTGGCCTGATAGTGACCCAGCCACGACGGCCAGCATCAGACACACGAGCGACATAACGAGAGAAGTTTTCGAAGCAACAGGCATGAGGTTCCTCAACAGCAACACTGAATAATCGAATGGTGACAGGTATTCGAGCAGGACGATTTGTCGTCGGCGTACGCTAATTGCCAGCCAATTCGACCGCCACCTATCTGACTGTTGGTAATGTTCTTGAATTTCGCGGACCGCCGTTGAAAGTCGAGTAGACGTTACGTTGATAGCTTAATACTGCTTCATGTTTCGAAGTCACCACGGCAGCCCGCACGAGGCGAGTTGTTCTGTTTGTACCAGCAAAATCCGTTTGCAAAACAAGGGGAGAACTATGTTCCAACAAAGTAT
The DNA here is from genome assembly GCA_937899075.1 of uncultured Planctomyces sp. GTDB lineage: Bacteria > Planctomycetota > Planctomycetia > Planctomycetales > Planctomycetaceae > JABMPE01. The sequence continues at coordinate 11,139 of CALDJX010000684.1, forward strand.
GCGAGCAACGATTGTAAAATCTCGGAGAAAGCGGTTGTTTACCGCGGCTACGATGCTGATTGCAGTCGGAGTCGGTTCCGATCTACAGGCTCAGATGCAGTGCGGTGGCGGACGAACTGGCGGCGGCCAAATGGCAGGACGAGCCGGTGGTCCCGGTGCTGCGATGGGTGGAGGTGCCACGATGGGAGGTGGCTCCAATCAAATGGCTCAGATGATGCAAATGATGCAGCAGGCTCAGCAATTTCAGCAAATGCAACGCCAGGCCGCCATGATGAATCAGAGTCGTGAGCAACAACAAAGACAGGCTCGCCAGCAGCAGTATTTAATGGCCAGTCAGAACGCTGCAAGCACTGCGACGTTGCAAAGTGATGCGTCGACGAGACCCACGATTACTCGCCGTGAGAGGCTACGGCTCCTGATTCAGCAGCGGCGAGAGGAACAGTCTCAAAAGAGGCCGTCGCGTCGGGAGCTGGCAATCCAGCGGTCGTCGCGGAATCGTCAGCCTGTAATTGTCGCCTCAGCCGGTACAGCTGCGAATTTTAACGAATGAAAATGAAATGGAATATTCTGGACTCCCGCGGTCAGCAGTCGTCCGACTCAGTGTACGACGACTCACAATTGCCAGGATTCTGTTAAGGCGCCTTAAGACGCCGCCTTTTTCGTTGCTCGTGACGCGTGGAAAGTCGATCGACAGT
>CALDJX010000685.1 GCA_937899075.1 uncultured Planctomyces sp.
GCTGAATGACATGACGAGACACACCATTCGATTACTCCTTCTCGTCATCGTTCCGTGTGCGTCCACCGACGCGGCGGACTTGCGTTTTGCAAAGATCTTCACCGAGCACTGTGTTCTGCAACGCGAGATGTCCGTGCCCGTTTGGGGATGGACAGAACCCGGTTCTCAGGTGACGGTTGAATTCGCTGGTCAGAAGAAGACCGCGACGGCTGACGGGAACGGCAAGTGGCTGATCAGACTTGATCCCATGAAGGCGAGCCGTGAATCGCGAGAGCTGACGGTTTCTTCGGCTGGCCAGTCCGTAACGCTGCAGGACGTGCTCGTCGGGGAGGTGTGGCTGGCAAGCGGGCAGTCGAACATGGGATTTTCGATTCCGAAGTCGACTCACGCCGACGAGGCCCGCAAGCTTATCCCGCATCAACATCTGCGTCGCTTCAAGGTCGGTCCGTACATTGCCGACAAACCCGTTGCGGACATCGGAACCGAGGGCGCATTCCAGAATCCTCGCTGGAGAAGGGGAGACGATGGGCAGTGGCGAGCGGTCGACAACGAAAGGTTCGGTCTCAACTGGATCAGTGCCGTCGCGGCGTGGTTCGCACATAACGTCCGAGTTTCGCAGGATGTGCCCGTCGGTTTGATCGAATCGCATTTCGGCGGCTCGAAGCTCTATTGCTGGATGCCGATCGAATCGCTCGAAGGCAGCCCGGAATTCCGGCGCGACGTGATCGAACCCTACCGCGAGCAAAAGGCGAAGTGGGACGAGAAATACGCCGCATGGAAATCGGACCCGAACCGCGATCCGGACCGTCCGCCCACCGAGCCGTGGCGTTTGTCATGTATATACAACGCTCAGATCGCACCGCTGACGCCCTTTGCGATGCGAGGCGTCATCTGGTATCAGGGCGAGTCCAATCAGGGACGCGCCGAAGCGTATCGACGGCAGTTGCCCACAATGGTGAACTCGTGGCGGAAAGAATTCCTCCGCGACGATCTGGCGTTTCTTGCCGTGCAGCTCCCCGCCTTCGGAAAAGTTCGCGACTGGCCGCGCAGTCCATGGTCGGAGATGCGTGAGTCGATCGCATTATTAGAAACATCGCTGCCGCACGCGGCGTCGGTTGTTTCGACCGATTGTGGCGTGCCGGACGAGATTCATCCGCCGCTGAAACGCCCCATCGGCCAGCGACTGGCGTTAGCCGCGCGAGCGAAGGTTTACGGCGAGGACATGGTCTGGAGCGGCCCAGTGTTCCGAAAGGCCGAGTTCCACAAACATGGAGCTGTCGTGCATTTCGATCACGTCGGATCAGGTCTGGTCGCAGGACCGCCCCCTTCGTTTAACGGCAAGCCGAAGGCGTCGGCGAGTAGTGGGATTCGCCAGAATTCCCCCGCCGAGGAAACTACAAAAAGGGAGTTCGGGCGAGTTCCACTACAGGGCTTCACACTCGCAGGTCTGGACCAGAAGTTCCACAAAGCAGACGCCGAGATTCGCGGTGACACCGTGGTCCTGAAGTGCGATGCCGTCCCCGAACCAGTTGCCGTTCGTTATGCGTGGCAGGATAGCCCGATCGCTAATCTGTGGAACAAGGACGGCCTTCCGACCGCCACGTTCCGCAGCGACATCTGGCCTCTTCAGACACAGACCCGCATCACCACGCCGCTGGTCCTGACCGAAGGCGGGACGCCTGAAGAGCCTGCCGTATTCGACGGAAAGGGCATGCTGATTGACCTCGGCATCACTGTCACCAGCCACGATTGGAAGAAAGCCGGTGACCTCTGGACTTCGCAATCGGGACTCCTTGCGAGTTTCAATCAGGAGCCACGCATCGCAGGACAGACATCGGGACTGTTTGTCGACGGCATCCCAATCACGATTCCCCGTGACCTCGAAGCCGAAAAGAAACATCCCGACCGCAAGTCACGCTGCTACTTTCCCCCAGCCGCACTCCAGCCCGGCCAGATGGGCTACGCGGAAGACGGTTCACTCTACTTCCGGTGGCCGAAGGGTATCCCTCAAAACAAACCGGTCATCCTGCCGACGAAAGCTGGAACGAACTGCGTCTCAATTGCCTGCTCACACATCATCATTCGCAACATCACGGCGAAGCATGCCGGCAACGACGGCTTCAACATCCACGGCGATCGCAAGGGCATCCGACTGGAAAACGTCCGAGCCCTGTCCAACGCCGACGAAGGCATCAGCGCCCACGAAACGGTCGAGATGAAAGTCATCAGAGCGGAAGTCGCATGGAACGGCTCCGCAGCCGGCGGAGTCGCTGACGTCAACGACAGCACCACCAGGTATCGCGACTGCATCGTCCACGACAACGCCGGAGCCGCCTTCTACTTCAGCGGCAATTCCCACTCGGTCTCGGATACCTTGATCTTCAGTCAATCCAAAGACTTCTCAGTGCAGCGAGGCACGGACTTAAAGCAGAATAGAATCACGTGGCGCAGCTCAAATTGACGCTCACTCCCGGCACCGAGGCGGCGCCCCAGTCAGGACGGCGTACAGCCTGTCACCCATTCCAGTTGCGCGCGGATGTCGGATCGACCGACTGCAGTTTAGGTGGTAGATGCATGTAACTGATTGTAATCAGATTGACCACGCAACCAATGGCCTCTTCGCTCCCGGCTGTCATCACTTTACGCGGCGTCGGTCGACCA
>CALDJX010000686.1 GCA_937899075.1 uncultured Planctomyces sp.
AGCGGCCGCTACCACGACACGAAAGAAACGGGATCCGCGGCTTGAAGCATGTTGAACTGTCCGTTCGGGTCGGCCCATTGATCCTCTTCAGCGTTTGAAAACAGAACCGCCCGGGGAGCACACAGCGCTGCCAGGCAGTGTTGGTCAAACGGAAGACGTTCCACCTGTTTGTTGAATTCGGGATAGGTGTCGTTGAACCAGTGCGGAAATGAAGTGTTGATTCGCTCGACGGACTCGCCCACGTTGAATCGGTTCGGCGCCGTCCCGCCGCAGCCCGCCTGGTGAGGAATGACGACTTTGATTCGCTCGTCCAGAGCCCCAGCAAACAGCGTCGCTTTACCCAGTCGCGAGTGTCCAACAAGTGCCAACTGCTTTGTATTGACAGGTTGCCCCGCTTCGAGAAAGTCGATTACCCGATGAACGCCGTACGCCCACGCGGCGACCGCTCCCCAGTCATGCTTTCCCGGCTCCGTTTGTCCGTTCTTGAAAAAGTGAGGATGCACGCCGTCGGTAAAATCATTCTCGCGCTTATCCGGGTCAACGTCGCCATAGTAGAACGTGGCGAGAGCGTACCCTCGGTCAACGATCATCTCCGCATTCCACTTATCGGCTTGCCCGCCTCGCCCTTCCTCAAGAGCGACGTTGTCTTTGCAACCTGGACAATTCCCCCAGTACCAGGACGACGCCAGTGGAACTGCAGGATCATCGATCACCGTGTGATTGCCACAGAAGTTAATCCCGACGAAAACCGGCGGAACACCCTTTTGCGTCCGGGGAAGGATCAGCAGGAGTTCCAGCGGAGGCGTACCTTCTAGTCCATAGTTCAGCGTGAAACTCTTCCAGCTTGCTTTGCCATCGAACAGGTCATCGTTGGACGCCGTCAGAGTTGCCGTAACCTTCGTTGGAGCCGGCAGGTACCCGTACATGTAGTGCTGAAACAGAGCCTTCAGTTCTGGCCGGCGTTCCTCTTCCCACTGCTGCTTCGATGTGACTTGCCGGCCGTCCATCATCACGAGCGGGTCTGGCAGTTCAGGATTGACGGGCAACTCATTCACCGGTGGGAAATCATCACCGGATGCCACGGCGACAGACAGCAGAAGTACTGAGATAGCGAGAAAACTCAAACGGTTCATACAGCGACTCCATTGGTTGAGACTTCAGAAACGGTATCTGAATCCTAGTCAATCGAGTTCGCAATGGCAGGCTGTAGCGAGTCAGCAGTTTCGAACGTCAATTCAAATCGATACGAGTGTGGTAGACTCGCTGGCGATCACCTCGCAGCCGCAGGTCGTCCAGAATGTGCTCGACGGACGACTCAACAAAGTCATTGAACACCGAACGACCATTGACACGCACCTTTAGGCGAATGTCAAAATCAATCATGTCAGGCGAGAGCCAGATCGTGTTTGATCTGGCCGGACTTTTAATGGCGATTGTCGTGTTGTTGATTGATCCGGCCAGAATTTCCCCACTGATAATCTTGGCCCTGGAAGCCAGATTCACGGTTGGAAACGGCTGTTCCTGACCGCCTCGCTGCCCGACATTCTCCAGGGTATTTGCCTTGAGCCAGAAGAAGCGGTTGTTGTTCGGCCTGACCGTGTTCATCGAAAATTCTGCCGGATCCGGACTTCGCTCCTGAAGGTCCATCCAGTCAAATAACTGATGAATCTCTTCGTAGAAGGATTCGTAACCGCGACCGATGAACTCACTCAGCAGCACGTCGTAGTGGGCGATCATCATCCGGTTGATCAACGAGGCATTTTTCTCAAACACGTCACGGTCAAGCTGCCCACTGACAATGTACCAGGGTATTTGACGACCGTTTCGCCAGATCTTGATTGTCAGATTCTGAAGCTGGCCCGTGATCGGGATGACGCCTGCAAAAAGATCCGGATGGGCATTGCCAATGTCGAACGCGGCATCGCCGCCTGATCCATGCCCCGCGAGGAAAACTCGATTCGAATCAATGTTGAACCGTTTGAAGGCGTCCCGGAGAGCCATCTGGACGCGGTAGTGCGACTGTGGGCTGTAGGTGTAAGTCGTCGCCTTTTCGTCCAGGTACTCCGGCGCGATGACAATGTATCCGCGGCGTTGAGCCTGCAGTAGTTCTTCAGCAGTGCCTCCCCACCAGCGAAGTTCCCAGGCGGGATTTCTTTCGACGGCGTGCAGTGCAACGACCATTGGGAACGTGTGGTCGTGCGAGTACTCTGTTGGTAAGAGCACGTGATACTTAACAGACGGCGCACTCGGTGGAACGCCGGCCATGTTTTTGTCGACTTCGATTTCTGCCGCGTGCCCGGCTTTTGCTTCCGGAGTTGCGATCAACGGAGGAAGAAACGGGATCAACCTAAGCACTGACTCTGCTCCGACCCCTTCGAGTCCCAGCAGATCGGCGAGAATCTGCGTTCGCTCAGCAGTATCGTTTGATCGGATGTATCGAAGTGTTTTGAAACGAGCTTGCCAGAGATTCATGGCAAGTGGCAGGCTGTCGATGGCTGCCGCATCACCTGAAACCCAACCGGAATAAGCCAAAGCGAGTTTTTCATTGGGTGGTCTGGTCGAATCATCGGCCTGTTGCAGAAATGGTCGTAACCTGGCAAGCGTTTCGTAATTCAGTTTCTCTGCGACCTCGCTGCGCATGGCTTCCAACCGAGTCCGGACTTCGCCATCTTCGATTTGTCCCTGCAGCTCACCGAGCAGAGCAATTGCCTTTTCGCCATCCTCGATTGCGGTCTCATACTCCGCCAGAAACTCTCGGACCTGACGAAGGATTGCAGCACTCATTCCTTCAACCGGAAACTGCTTCGCCTTCGACCACGCAAGAAAGTGCTGGCCGTTATTGCGGCGTTCGTTGAACTCATCCAGGAGTTTCTGAGCAAGCTGCTGGCGGGCTTGCGTGGAAAATTCGTCGACACGAGCTTTCAAATCCGGAAAGTCATTCGCGATCGCATCCAGTTCAGCCAGAGCTTGCAGAAACAGTTCAGCCTGCAGGAAGAATCTGACGATCGCGAATCGGTCTTCCGGCTTGGTCTGGTCTGTTACTTTTCGAATCATCGCATCGACTGCTGACGGCGGAATCGATCGCGTCGCGACGCCAAATTCCCAGTCGTATTTCAGAGCCGACACTCGCATGAACTTCGGCCCAACCTCAAAGATGCCCTGATCAATAACTTCGGGTCCTCGCGTCGTGTTCAACGTGACTTGCCGACGTCCATCCGAGTCGAATGGGGTGACGTTATGCAACGGGCCGATCGATGCAACGACTCTTCCGGCCGGCCTTCTGGGCAACCTCAAGTCAAACAGATCGGGTGCTCCCAGACCATTGTCGTTCAGAACGTTGGCGACCTTCTGGACGGGCACGTAATAACGCCGCATCCCCGCGTCGATCATCATGACTGGCCGGTTGATGACCTGCCCTGCGTTGGCCGGAACAGACGTCGAAACGGCCTGCACCTCAAACGGCCGTCCTTCGATGTAGAAGTTGTTTTTGAGAATGACGCCCTCCGCAACGAGCGATCCGGCATCGGCGAGCAAGCCAGTGGTGGCGACTGCTGCCAACACGGCCAGACGCACAAGCGCAGAGCGGACATCTGATTGCTGGCAGACAGGTTGCATGGCGGGCTTTCACAAAGGACATTCAACTATCGCATTATTTGAGCCTCGTTGGTCAGAATCCAGATCGAGACTCGTCCACATTCCAGGAAACCCGATGGCGAAACTGAAGACTTCGCCTTGTCGCTACCATCTAATCAGCCCGGTCGGTCCTTGAATTCGTTGCAGCGTCCCTCGCGGTTGTACGGTACGGTCGATGAAGTAAGCTCTGCCGGTTTTGCGGCCTGTTCAAACGGGCGACCTTACATTTCGGCCAGAGAATGGCGCAATCATTCGCGATGACCTGAAGGTCAGGCAGGAGCAGCTTCCATGTCAAAGTTTGCAGTCATCGTCGCGGCCGCCGGTCGCAGCTCACGGTTTGGCAGCCAGTCTCCACGAGAAAAGAAAGTCTTCCGCGAACTCCTGGGACGCCCCGTCTGGCTGAGATCCGTCGAAGCTTTTGCGGACCGGCCCGACGTTGGACAGGTCATCGTCGTCGTTTCGCCCGAAGACATCGACTGGTTCAAAGAAAAGTACGCACCGAATCTTGGTTTTCGAGACCTGACCATCGTGGCCGGTGGGGCTGAACGAGCAGACTCTGTGTTGAACGCGCTGGCTGTGGTGAAAGCCGACATAGACTTCGTGGCCATTCATGATGCTGCTCGTCCGCTCGTCGTCAAACAATGGATTGACGACGTCTTTCAAGCTGCGATTGACCACGGAGCCGCTATTCCGGCGACGCCTGTTGCCAGCACACTGAAGCGGGTCAACCGGAACGCGATCACAGAAACCGTTTCGCGAGAGGGATTGTTTGCAGCACAGACTCCGCAGGTCTTTCGTCGCGAACTGATTCTGGAAGCGTACGCCCAACGCGGTGACTTTGAAGCGACTGATGAATCGTCACTTGTCGAGCGGATGGGGCACCCTGTCCACGTGGTCAAGGGGGCGTCGATGAATATCAAAATCACAACTCAGGAAGACCTGAAGATCGCGGGTGCCCTGTTGAGCATCCTTCCCAGGGAAAAAGGTCTGGACGCTCTCACGCCTTCAAAAAAAGACGAAGGCCTCGATTGGCTGCTCGCCGGAAAATAGTCGGAAAACGGCCGCGGCAATGCGGCGGCTTGTCAGGACTCGACTACCGAAGACGGCTTTGTTCGCGACTACTTCCGCATTACCAAAGGCCGTTTCTGCGGCCATGGAACTGTCCGGTCAAAGATGGTCGCGAACTTCTGGTAGTTGTTGTACGGAACAGCCAGAACCTTCCATGCCGCGACGTGCTGATCGTACACCGTTCGCATTTCCTGCAGCGCAGCCGCCTGGCTGGCATCGGCCGCCAAATTTTTCAGTTCGAGCGGATCGTTGTCCAGGTCGTACAGCTCTTCGGCAGGTTCGAAGTCGCCTTCGGCGTAACTCCAGAAAATGTACTTTCGCTCCTTCGTGACGACTCCCAGGCTATGGACCTCTTTCGGTCCCCAGACATTGATCAGTGGCAATGACTGATGAGTTGCCGCCTCTGGATCATCGTAAAGCCGAATCAAGCTCTGGCCGCTGAGTCCGTTGGGTACTTCGGTACCAGCCAGTTCCAGAATCGTCGGAGCAAAGTCGACGTTCCCAGTCAGTGCGTCGCTGCGAAACTTCTTTCCGCTGTTTGCATGCCGAGGGTCAAACATGATCAAAGGC
>CALDJX010000687.1 GCA_937899075.1 uncultured Planctomyces sp.
GACTCCCAATCAATCTTCCGCATCAATTACGGATAGATCCGGCTTTACCACAACAAATTCACCGCCGAGCCGCAGATTTATAGAATTTCCACAGCGGCCGCCCACAATTTTCGGCGGCAATCCGCCGTGCGAGCTCGACGAAGCCCGGGCCTGGTAAGATTTACCGAGCCCGTAAACTTCCGCACTTGCGCCAACTTCGCATGTCGCAACCGTGAAACCGAGACTCGGCGACCAGCCCCAACCGCCCGACACCAGATTTGTGACTCTTTCGACAGGAAGTTCTCTCGATGTGTAAAGTCTTGCAGAACCCGAACGGACGGCGCCCCTCTCCTGGCGAGCGGCGAGCCCTCACGAAAAACATCTCAAAACTTTTTCTGGTTTCCAGATCGAATCGATTCAGGATGCATCGTCGACTTCTACATTCCGTCGCTTTGCTCAGTCTGCTGGGCATGTTGCTTGAAGCTCGCCTGGTTTCGGCCGATCAGCCGCCAGCGGCCTCGCCCGCAGCCTCGCCGGAAACCTCGCCCGAGGCCTCACGGGAAAACGCAGTTGCGCAAACAGCGGCGACCCAAACAGCGGCAATCGTTGAGGTCCAAATCGACGGCGGCTACATCGGAACGTGGTTCACCGAGGAAGATGACGAAACACGAATTCTGCTGCTCAAGGCCGTCGTCACAAACCGGCACGAAGCTCCGATCACCGTTTCACGCAAAGCCTGGAAATTGAGCACGGAAGGTCGAGACAGGTCCGCGATTGACGTCCCGCCAGAAATCGCTGGCGTAACAATCTCCGTCAACGGCGAGCGGGTTGCGATGAGCGATGTGAAAACTGAGACATTGAAAATCCCACCGGCCGGAAACGCGACGACTTGGCTGCTGTTCAAGAATCTGCCGGACAGCGATCAGATTCCGCAAATGATGCTGACTTGCGACGTCCCGGATGTTGCCATCGTCAAAGTCGACGTCGACGAGACATTTGCCAGCCGACTGAAACTCACCAGTCAGCTCATCGGCCCGGCGAAATCCGTCGCATTGCTGACGATCGACGGAGCTCTGGACACCGTTAACACCGGAGAGCTGGCACAGAAAATCGATGAGATCTCGGCCACGCAAATCTGTCGAGTCATCGTCAACTTTGGTCCGAACGCGAAGTCGCCCGACCCGGGCACGGCCGGATGGCTTCGCACCGTTGCTGTTCAGTCCGGCCGAGCGCCAGTCGTGAATGACAACTTCCCCCCCCTGCCCGCCACGATTGTCGATTTTCACATCGTGAATTTTAGCGTCCCAAATCCAAACGCCGCTCGCGCACTTCGTCAATTGGCAATTCGCGAACTCTGTCTCAACGGAATTGGCGGCTCCCCGACTTCGCGAAACTCGCACTCAGAACTCATCGCTGCGGTCGACTCGGCGGTCGCTCCGTTGTGCGAAGTCCTGCCGCGTGAAGAACTACTTCGATCAGTTCGAGAAGGCGGCGATGCAACCAGGGCAGCCGTGTTGAGACACGCGGCCGAACGGCTCGTCGACAATAACCTTCCGCTCATTCTGTCGCTGACTGAAGACAAGGATCTCAATGTGGCCGCCGCCGCGATTTTCGCTTTGCGAACTTCCGGCGACGCACGTGCCACTGAGAAACTGGTCGAGATTGCCCGAGCGCGAAACTTCGCGGCCGGTGCTGAGGCTCGATCGGTTTCCGAAGTTCGCCGCACCGTCGCCGTCCACAGCCTGGCCGGATCGAAGTACGCAACCGCGCATCCGGAAGTCATTGCGTTGCTTTCAACAAACGACGCGGACGACGAGTTTCTCATCACCGAAACCAGCAACGCCATCGTTGCACACCCTCGACCAATGTGGAGCGAGCCGCTGGCAACGCTCATGGAACAGTCTGCTGAAAAGTCACAGGTCCACTTAATCCGAGCTTTGGCGGCAGTTGGGCACCCTCGCCTGCTGACAATTCTGGAGCGCTGTCTGGCGTCGAGCGAACGGCGTCTCAGTGCCGAAGCGTTGAACATTCTGATCGCCCGCAAAGAACCGGCGGCCGAGCAGCTCACTTCCAAATGGATGCTGAAGAGTCTGGAAACGTCGTCACCGTCGCCAGTGCTGCTGCGGTTTCTTCGCCAAACGCGAGACCATCGCGCCGTCCCTCTGCTGCTGAGACATCTCAACGAAACGACGACCGACCGCAGCGAGTTGCTCACCACGATCCTCACGATCGGCGATAACCGCATTGCCGAACAGATTGCCGCCGACTTTCAAAAGTACGACGCCAACGAACAGCTTCTGATTCTGAAAGCCCTGGCCGAAGTACACAGCAAACTCTTCTGGACATTAACCGAGTCGATTGTTGTCAAACTGAAAACCTCAAACGACAAATCGCTGGAAGGCATCGTTTCGCTGCTTCAACAACGCGGCGGCGATCGATCCGTTCGACTGCTGGCCGATCTGCTGACCAGGCTGGCGGCTGACGAGCAACACAGCAGTCGGCACGTCGCCGTCGTCTGCGCAGCGCTTGCGTCGTCCGGCACACCGGAAGCACGCGATGCTCTCCGAGCAGCCGCTCGCGATTCAACGACGGCCTCAGCGACCGCTCGGCAATCATTAGTGCAGCTTTACCAGAGATCGCCTGCTCAACGTTACGTCGCACAAGGGGCGGCCGAACTTCAGAGCCGAAAACGCGTCACGATGGCAATGCTCTACCTCGACGCCGCCGTCAACGTCGATCCGGAATTGCCCGACGCTCGACGCTGGCGAGGCAACGCGGCTTTGCACATCGACCGACCGACGGCCGAGCAACTGGAAACTGCCCGCCAGGATTTCGCCCGTTACGTCGAACTTGAGCCAGACGAATCGGAAGGCCACACCGGCCTGGCACTCGTCCTGGTTCGGCAGGGCAAGGTCGAAGAGGGTATCGCGGCAGGGCTGGCCGTTGGCGAGAAGTCCAAAAGCGACTCTGTCTACTTCTACAACCTGGCCTGCATCTACGGCCGCGCGATCGAGCAACTCGAATCCCGCCCCGACGCCGCAACGCCTGACCAGAAGACTCGAATCGAACAGTTCCGTTCACGCGGCGTCGAGTTGCTTCAACAATCCATCGACAACGGCCTGGACGACTCCAACCTCGACTGGATGAAACGCGACCCGGACCTGGAACCAATCCGCAAGTCGCCAGAATTCCAAACGCTTGTCGAAAAAAGTGCGGCGGAACGCGACGGAATACCGAACGAAAATCCGTAGGGCGATCGCCAGCGAGTATTGACGGACAAATGTTTTCTCTGTCCAATTGTGTTGTTCGTAAACGACCATCCATATAACAAGCAGGTCGTTATCAAGGGCTTCACGCAGGGCTCCGTCACTTGGCAATCGCCGCGGAATTTGTTCGTCCGCAACGCTCGCTCTGCATCGGTATCGCTTCCGGAGACACTCATGATTGCGGCGAAGTGCGCAGAATGTGGCCACGTTCACAAGGTGAAGGACGGAAACGAAGGCAGAAAATTCAACTGCCGCCAGTGCAAAGCTACCGTAAAGATCCCATCACCCTCAGCTTCCGGGGGGGGGGGCGAAGCCTTCGAAGAAGAAGCGGCGTGCCAAACCCCAGGAACCTGAGTACGAAGATTACGGAACCGACGACTTCGAATCGTACGACAGCTACGACGATGATTACGAGGACTACACGCCGAGCCGACCAGCGCGCTCACGGAAAAGTTCAGGAAAGAAAAAGCCGAAAGCCAGGTCACGATCCAGTAAGAGCCGGAATGGAAGCGTGCCGGTTGCGGTCGTCGGGATGATCCTGGCCATTGCTGCGCTCAACATTCTGGGGCTTGTAATGGCTAATGACCCAAAAGTAGCTATACGGTCGATTGTTGGACTCTGCGGAAACGGGCTGATGCTCATGCTTGTACTGATCCCAACTCGACCAACCTGGTACATCGCTCGGGCATTATCCCTGCTAGGACTGATTGGATGCCTGATCGGTGGAGCGGCTCTCCTGATGATATTGTCGCGGTTACCTGCCGGACTGGCTGTCCTGGCGATTGGCGAATTGGGAATTGGAGCCGGTTTGATTCTTGGCATTTTCTTATCACTTGGCAGTGACGATTCACGAAATTACTACGGTTTTGATTGATGACTCAGGCCTCACCTCGGAGTTTCCCAATTGCCGGTGCTGCCGGAAGGCTGTAAGAACTTGAGACGACATTCGGTGAAAAATGGAGCAGCAGTGTCCGCCTCGCTCCGCTGCGACGTCGACTGCGCATTGGAAAACAAATGGTTTTTCTGAATCAGATTTATACGAAGAGTGGCGACGCCGGGCAGACGGGGCTGGGGGATGGGTCGCGCGTGCCGAAGACTCATGATCGCGTCGTTGCTTACGGGACGGTCGATGAGTTGAACTCGGTGCTCGGGCTGGTGCGGACGGCCGGGTTGTCCGAGCGGATCGATGGCTGGCTGCTGCGGATTCAGAACGACCTCTTTGATGTCGGAGCCGATCTGTGCGTGCCAGAATCTTCCGAAGGCAGGAAACCGGAATACCCGCCACTGAGGGTTTCGGCCGAGCAGGTTGGCTGGCTCGAAAAACGGATCGACGAAGTCAACGAACCGCTCGAACCACTGACGAGTTTCGTTCTGCCAGGCGGAACCCCAACGGCAGCGTGGATGCACCTCGCGAGGACGGTGTGTCGTCGAGCTGAGATTTCCGTCTGGACTCTGAAAGAAACCGAGGCGGTGAACGAGCACGTCACCTGCTACCTGAACCGCCTGTCAGACCTGCTTTTTGTGCTCGCTCAGCACTGCAACGACCTCGGAAAATCCAGCGTGCTGTGGGTGCCTGGCGCGAACCGAGAGTCGTGACAAGACGCCCGGCGAGCACGCTCGGCGGTAATCTGCTTAAAACCGGGTAGATGGTGTTGGTCGTTTCGCTGAGAATCGTTCTGATTCGCATTTCCAGTCGAGTTATCACCGCTTGAGATCCGCTTGCGCCGCCGGTCTGCTCAGGTTGCTCATCGGAATTTCCAGTTTTGATGCGTTATTCTGCCGCAGCTTTGACGCCCTGATTCCTCGCCATTGGAAACTGACTGACACATCACCGCGTACCATCGCGGAAAAAGGCATCCACAATGACGGGTCAAGAAATCAGCCTCGAAACACCCGACCTGCGCGGCGGGCTCGGCTCCAGAAGCTATCTCGGCATTCTGTTCACACAAATGTTCGGCGCGCTGAACGACAACATGTTTCGCTTCTTCGCCGTGTGCGTCGCTGCGGATGTTCTCGGCAAAGAATCTGCACTGTCGATAGGTGCGGCAGTGTTCACCCTGCCCTATCTCCTTTTGGCCGTGCCTGCCGGATTCTTCGCCGACCGATTCAGTAAACGGACGGTGATCGTCAATTGCAAGATTGCCGAAATCGCGATCATGGCGCTGGGAATCCTGGCAATCATGTCTGGCAATGTCTGGCTGCTGGTTCTGGTCGTGGCGTTGATGGGTGGGCAGAGTGCGTTGTTCAGTCCCGCAAAATACGGAGCCATTCCCGAGACCGTCAGGCACGAGCACTTATCCAGCGCAAACGGTGCCATGGGACTGGTGACTGTCGGAGCGTCCGCCATCGGGACAGCGTTGGGCTATTGGATCTACGAGCAAATCCAGCCGCTGGAAGGTGCTCCGCCACTGCTTGAAACAGCCACTTTGTCGACACTGCAATTCCCGGCCGCTGTGATGATCGGCGTTGCCATTGTTGGCCTCTTCACGAGCCTGATCATCGGACGACTTCCGGCTGCTCATGAGAATCGAAAGCTCGAACTAAACTTCGCTGCGGCAACGGCGCGCGATCTGCGATTGCTCAAATCGAGCCGGCCGTTGTTCAGGACAGCACTCGGCATCGCCTTCTTCTGGATGCTGGCCTCGCTGGCTCAAATGAATATCGACCCATTCACCGAATACGTTCTCGGAATGGACAAAAGCGCGATCGGCCTGTTGATGGCGACTCTTGTCGTGGGCCTGGGCTGCGGCAGCGTTTTCGCCGGCATCGTGTCCGGGGGCAAGGTGGAGCTGGGGCTCGTCCCGCTGGGTGCGTGCGGAATCACGATCAGTGCCGTGTTCCTTTACGTGGCGGGGCACATGGTTGATCCATCGCTGACCGCAGTCGGTCAACCGGCGTTTGTCTGGTCATGTGTGTGGCTGTTTCTGCTGGGATTCAGCGCGGGGCTGTTCGATATTCCGCTCGAAGCCAACCTTCAGCATCGATCAGAAACAGCGACACGCGGGACAATCCTCGCGGCGACCAACTTCCTGACATTTGCCTGCATCCTGGTCGCCGCCGGCTTGTTCTACGTCATGAGCAACGTCATCAACATGGACGCCGCCTCAATCTTCCTGGTCTGCGGACTGGGCACGATTCCGGTCATCATTTACACGTTCAAGATGCTGCCTCAGGCCACGATCCGGTTTGTCGTCTGGATGTTCAGCCTGCTGTTTTACCGGATCAAAGTTGTCGGCAAAGAACACATCCCCAAGGAAGGCGGCGGGCTGCTGGTCTGTAATCACGTCTCGTGGCTCGACGGCATTCTGCTGATCATGATGTCCGATCGGCCGATCCGAATGCTCGCTTACGCCGACTATGTAGATGTGCCGGGTCCGGCGGGGTGGCTTTGTCGAACTTACGGAACGATTCCAATCAAGTCCGACGGCGGCCCGAAGGCGTTGCTGCGGTCTTTGAAAGAAGCTCGCAAAGCCGCGGAGAATGGCGACCTGGTCTGCATCTTCGCTGAAGGCGCGTTGACTCGAACCGGCCAACTGTTTCCGTTCCAGCGAGGTCTGCTGCGAATTGTCCAGGGCACCAGTGTGCCGGTCATCCCAACTTATCTCGACGAACTGTGGGGCAGCATTTTCAGCTACCACGGCGGGAAGTTTTTCTGGAAGTGGCCACGCCGCTGGCCTTACCCATTCACCATTATGTTTGGCGAGCCACTGCACGACGCGAGTGACGTCTCTCGCGTTCGGCAGGCCGTTGAAGAATTAGGAGTCCAGGCTGTGTCACATCGTAAATCCGCTCTCATCCCCGCCCGGCAGTTCCTGCGAGCGTGTCGCAAAGCGAGATTCCGATCCAAAGTGGCCGACTCAGCCGGCGCTGACATCACCGGCGGCAAGCTGCTGACAGCCGCGCTGGCGTTTCGCCGAGTGCTCAACCGAAACGTCCTCACCAGCGACGACGAGATGGTCGGCGTCCTGCTGCCTCCGTCGGCTGGCGGAGCGATCGTCAACGCCGCGCTGTCTCTGATGGGCAAAGTCGCCGTCAACCTGAATTACACATTGTCGGACGAGGTGCTCAACTTCTGCATCAAAGAAGCCGGCATCAAGAAAGTCATCACGAGCCAGAAGTTTCTCGAAAAGAAACCGATGCAGCTCGACGCCGAAGTCGTTTTCGCCGAGGACCTCAAAACTCAGATCACCGGCGTCGACAAAATCGCGTCGCTTGTTTCGGCATTCGTTGAGCCGATCGCTCTACTGGAACGACGCCTCGGACTGACGAAGGTCGACCCTGACAGCATCATGACGATCATCTTCACGTCGGGGTCAACGGGCGAACCCAAGGGCGTCATGCTTTCGCACCGGAACGTCGGATCGAACATCGCTTCAGCGAACCAGCTCTACCAGATCAACAAAAACGACGCGCTGCTGGGCATCCTGCCGTTCTTCCACAGCTTCGGTTATTCGCTGATGTTGTGGCTGCCGCTGACGCTCGATCCGAAAGGCGTTTACCACTTCAACCCGCTCGACGGTCGCATGGTCGGCAAGCTGTGCGAGAAGCACAAAATCACGATCATCGCCGCGACGCCGACGTTTCTGAAAACGTACCTCAAGCGTTGCACGAAAGAGCAGATGGCAACGATGGATGTCGCGATTGTCGGCGCGGAAAAACTTCCGCAGCAGCTCGCCGACGACTTCCACGAAAAGTTCGGCATCTGGCCAACGGAAGGTTATGGCACGACCGAGCTGTCACCACTCGCCGCAGCCAACGTCCCTGACCACCGCAGCAACACCACGACTCCGGAGCAATCAGGATCGAAGATGGGAACGATCGGCCGACCGATCCCCAACGTCATGGCACGCATCGTCGATCTGGATTCCGGAGAAGAACTGCCTCAGGGCAAAGCCGGCCTGATGCACATTCGCGGACCAAACGTGATGCTCGGTTATTTGAACCGGCCTGACAAAACCGCCGAAGTCATCAAAGACGGCTGGTACAACACCGGCGACATCGCTTTCATCGACGAAGAAGGCTTCATCACGATCACCGGGCGGCTGAGTCGGTTCTCAAAGATCGGCGGTGAAATGGTGCCGCACATTCGGATCGAAGAAGAGATCAACAAACTCGTCGACGATCCCGACGCCGAGGAAGCGGTCATTCAAATCGCGGTCACGGCGGTCCCGCACGAGCAGAAGGGCGAGCGGATTATCGTTCTCCATCGAAAACTCAATAAGCCGATTGATGAAATTCTGAAAGCAGTCAGCGCAGCCGGCATGCCGAATCTGTGGCTGCCGTCTGCCGACAGCTTTCTGTTAGTCGACGAAATCCCGCTGCTCGGAACCGGCAAGCTGGACCTGCAGGGCGTCAAGCAGCGCGCGATGGAAGAATTCGGACCAAAGGAATAGTCCCGAATTAACTCCCGAGTTTTGTTTTTACGCCGAAGGCGTTTCACTCAAAAGCCTGGGGTAAGCCGCGCAGCGGCGC
>CALDJX010000688.1 GCA_937899075.1 uncultured Planctomyces sp.
GGACGACTTCGGCTCCGAGGTCGAAGGCTTCTCGATTGCCGACAAGTCCGGTGTCTTCTACATGGCCAGCGCTGTCGCCAGGCAGGTTAAAGACAAGGAGCAGCAGAACCGGCAGCTCTTCGTTTCCAGTCCGCTGGTGACCGAGCCGGCCAACGTTCGCTACGGGTGGGCGCGAGCGCCGATGGGCAACCTCAAAGTCGACGGGATTCCCTGGCAACCGCTGCACAGCTTCCGGACCGATGATATCCCGTTTTCGGCCGAAGTGGCCCACAATGATCCGGACGGTCCAAAGAAGAACTCCGAAGCAATCCGCGCAATGAAGTCTGCGGCCGCATCCGCACTCAAGGCGAGGCTTGAGACCTCGGAATGATCTCTCAGCAGGAGCTCGGTACACTCTGAGTGGTTGGCTGCTCACACAAACTTCGTTGATACCAGCCAACGTTCAGCAAGCGGGGAGCAGCGTGAAAGTTAATTGCAGAATCGTCGTACTGTCTCTGTCTCTGTCTCTGGTCTGTCCGTGTGCAGAGGGCCGGACTGAGGATCAGGCCTCGGCCGCCGCGCAATTGCAAAACAGGCTCAGCAAGCACTGCGTCGACTGTCATTCCACCGACCCCCAGGAAGGCGATGTCCGGCTGGACAACTTCGCTGAGCTTTCTGCCGCTCGCAAAGAAGCTTTGCTCAACAGAATTGAGGAGCAGGTCGTTCTCGCGCGGATGCCACCGCAAGACGGAGACCAGCCCACGGCAGCGGAGAGAAACGAGCTACTCACCGTGCTCACTTCAAGCTTCGCAGCACTCGGCACGACGTCAATGTTTCGAGAGAAGATGAAGGCGCCGGGGTACGCCAACTACGTCGATCACGACAGCCTGTTCAGCGGCGAAATCACGACGAAGGCGTATTCTCCGGCGCGGCTGTGGAGGACCAGCCCTTACGTTTTCGACAATATCAAGTCGCAATACGGCGGAGAACCACAGCATCTCAGGCAGCCGTTTATCGTTGACGATAAACAGGGAATCAAAGACTACGCGTCTCTGCTGTTTGCCGATTCCGCCGTCGTCAATGTCCTGATAACGAATGCTGGAAACTCTGCAGATCGTCTTATTGCAACTCGGCCGAATTACAGGTCTCTTGCTGAATCAAAAGACGCACCAGGCGACGAAGCGTTGAAGAATGCCATCAGTCAGCAGTTCCGCCAGGTCGTCTATCGCGAACCGACCGCTGACGAATTGAGCAGGTACGTTGCACTCTTCAGAAAGACGGCCAATGACGCGGGAAATACCGAAGGGCTGCGAGTGACTCTGATGGCCATCATGTTGCATCATGAGTCCGTCTATCGTGTCGAAATTGGCCTGGGAGACACCGACACTGGTGGCAGACGCCTGTTGGCGCCTGCCGAGTTGGCGTTTGCCATTGCGTACGCAATTACTGACAGGCGACCGGATGAGATCCTGTTGCAGGCAGCCCGGAACGGAAACCTTCGCGGCCGGGATGATGTGAAAACGCAGGTAGTTCGCCTGCTTCGCGACGACTCGATCGACAAGCCGAGGATTCTCAGGTTCTTCCAGGAGTTCTTCGGATACGTCCACGCTCACAAAGTGTTCAAGGACGCGAAACGGTCTGGCGGATTCTCGTACTACGGCGAAAACTATCCGAACATGTACGAGCGCGATGCCGATTTCTTTGTGATGAGTATCCTTGAACGGGACAAAGATGTCTTCAGGAAACTGTTAACCTCCGACGAGTACTTCATTCTCAATCGACAGACCTTCCGCAACACCGTTTACGACTTCTACCAGAAGAACAAAGAGCAGCTTGACGAGGGAACTCTCACCGACGAAATGACTCAGGAACTGCTTGACCGACTCGGTTTGAAGGGCTGGCACGAGCTCAACAGGAAGTACTACCTGCACAATTTCAACCGGGGCTTCAACGGCAGTGTGAGGGCAATCAAGCAGATCGTGAAAGAGGTTCGGCAGTGGAAGAAGACGACCGACGAAGCAAAGCTCCTGCACGGCATGCAGCCGCTATACACGAAGTATCCGATGGTCTACGACCTGGGCGATGACGAGCAGGATTATCTTCTTCCTCAACCATACAAGAGACCCAATCGCGCAGGCATGTTGACTCATCCGGCGTGGTTGATTGCCCACTCGCTCAACGACACGACCGATCCGATCCGTCGCGGAAAGTGGATTCGCGAACGGCTGCTGGCTGGGACAGTGCCAGACTTGCCCATCACCGTCGATGCCACAGTTCCCGAGGATCACACAAAGACATTGCGTGAACGGCTTGCGGTCACAGAGCAACAGGAATGCTGGCGATGCCACCAGCAGATGAACCCGCTGGGCTATCCGTTTGAGATCTACGACGACTTTGGCCGCTACCGCACCGAAGAAAGCCTCGACAAGTTACCGAAGCGGGACGGGAAGGACCCCACGAAACCTGTTCGCGCCGGAGCGACGCTGGCAGGCACGGGAAACAAGGAACTTGATGGCGAAGTGAAAGATGCTTTGGATTTAATCAACAGGCTTGCCGCTTCCGATCGAGTCCGACAGAGCGTCATCCGTCATGCCTTCCGATACTTTATGGGTCGCAACGAGATGTTGACGGATTCACAGACTCTCATCGCGGCGGACAAGGCTTATCTGCAAAGCGACGGCAGCTTTAACGCTCTCGTCGTTTCGCTGCTGACGTCCGACTCGTTTCTCTATCGCAAATAGCCGCAACCAAATGATGACCCACGCAAAGTCATGCAAAATGACCTGGAACGGAAACGTACGATGCTTCAATCACGACGCGAAATTCTGAAGGGACTCTCCCTGGGAGCCGGTGGCTTTCTCCTGACTCCGCTCCTGCAACAGATACAGCTTCAAGCCGCAGGGAATGAGCAGGCACTGCCACACCGATTTGTCTTTGTCGTCAAGTCAAGTGGCGTCGTGCCGGAGGGAATCACTCCTGAGTCACTACAGGGTGACACGGCGACGAACCAGTCCTTGCTGGATGTTGCTTTGCCAAAGTCCATGACTGCATTGGAGCCATACAAAGATCAATTGGCCATTGTGCAGGGGCTGTCGGGCAAGATGTGCCGTGGTGGGCACAGCAGCTGGTTCGGCGCGATGGGCGTATACATGACCGGCGGCGAACACGAACGCGGCACGATTCTGCGAGCCACCGCTGATGCGGAACTGGCCAGACTCAGCCCCGCGCCATTCAATCATGTCGGTCTGGCGGTACGCGGGCCGGCGTTGTCGAAGTCTTATGGTGGCGTTCTTTATCCGGGGATCACGGCCGTCGGGTCGAACAAAGAGCTACCCTTTCAGGGCAGTCCGGACCTGGCACTCGAGCAGTTGTTCGGATCAGCCGCATCCGCGAGCGGTCACGGGCAGACGCGATTCCGTGTCCAGAAGAACCTGCTTGATTTCATGGTGGATGACATCAAGAGGGTCAATCAGTCGATCCCATCACCGGAAAAAGCCAAGCTGGATGCCTATCTGAATGCCTTTGAAGAACTGCAGGTGCGACACACCCGCCTGACCGGCATGAACAACAGGATCAAGGCGAACGCTCCGGAGTTCGACAACAAGTTCACTTCCGAAATCGAAGAGGTTCGTCAGGAAGCCCATTTCGATCTGGCCGCAGCGGCTCTGATCACGGGGCTGACCAACTGTGTAACCATTCGGCTGGACAACCTGTCGACGGTGTACTCGGAGCTGGGGCTGGCGAAACACAATCACGGGATCGGGCACAATGAGAGCAGTCGCAGCCAGGAAGAATGCCGCGACATCATCCGCGAGCATCATTCGACGCTGCTGGCCAGCATGGCCAGAAAACTTAGAGCGGTTCCGGAAGGAAACGGAAACATGCTCGACAACACCATGATCATTTTCTTCAGCGACTCCGCGAACAAGCATCATGGAGACTGTGTGGAATGGCCATACGTCGTCATCGGAGGCTGCGGCAGGAAGTTGAACATCCCTGGCCGCTATATCCGTTATCCGAAATACGGCGAGGATGGCTGTCGCACCATCGGTAACTGGTGGACGACGCTCCTGAACGCATTCGGGAACCCCATCGAACACTACGGAAACGAAGACCTGGTGCTTAAGCAAAACGGAAGTTCGTACCGTGGACCGCTAAGCGAGCTGATGACGTAATCCAGAGGCTGCCCTGCTAAGCACGTATTCGGACGCCAGCTCGATCATGCGGCTCATAAACCGAACTTCGTCCTCGGAACATGATCTGTGACACGCTTCGTCGACGCGGACATGTGGCAGAGAATGCAGAACCGCTGACCTCACAGGTGTTTTTGGCGGGTCTCGCGAAAGGGGACAGACATCCCGGTTCTCTCAGGATTCCGCGTTCCCGCTTTCATTCGGTCTTACCCACTGGCCACAGCGCCGCGTGCGTCTACAACCGCCTCTGGCAAGTTCCATGTGGAAAGGCAGATCGACAAAGTGAATCGAAAGAGAAAACGAGTGGCATGGGCTATTACCGGTGTCGTCCTCGCTTCGCTGGGATACCTGGGCTGGAGACTCACCGCCCGCAGTGCATATGAGTCCGCCGAGTACACCGTCGCGGAATCCGATGGTGACTGTGAGATCCGCGAGTACCCGGACCTGATGCTCGCCAGCACGTCCATGCAGTTTGAATCGGAGGGTGGTGACGGCAGCTTCATGCGTCTGTTCGGCTTCATCAGCGGGCGGAACGAAAAAGTGTTCGGCGACAATTAGCCTCTCGGTTTAGCGACAATTAGAATTCCGGTCTG
>CALDJX010000689.1 GCA_937899075.1 uncultured Planctomyces sp.
CGACCGGAACCGCCGCAGATGCACCACGACATGGACGCCCCGCCGTTCTGGAATTTCAAAAAGAAACGCAGTCTCTACGCGGACGGGTTCGCACCGAAAAACCATCGCGTGCTGATGCAGTTCATGCTGTTGCCGGAGAACGATCGAGCGACGCTCGTCTCGTGGGAAAACGATTTCAAAGACATTCAGGCGTGGATCGAATCGGTGCAGCCGCCAAAGTATCCGTTTCCAATCAACGCGGAACTGGCGAGCAAAGGCAGGTTGGTGTTTGAAGAAAACTGCTCGCAATGCCACGGCACTTACGGGTCCGACGAACAGTACGAACAGGTGACCGTGCCGCTTGAAGAAATCGGCACAGACCCGGTTCGGCTGAACGCTCTGAATCTGGAACACCGGGAATGGATCCGTGACGGCTGGATGAGCCGCTACGGCAAGGACGAGGTCGACGTCGCACCGAGCGGCTACGTGGCGCCACCGCTCGACGGAATCTGGGCCTCGGCTCCGTACTACCATAATGGGTCCGTGCCGACTCTGTGGCATGTCCTGCACTCGACCGAACGGCCTGTTGTGTGGAAGCGGACCGAAGATGGCTATGACCAGAAACGAGTCGGCCTGGAAGTAGCAGAGTTCAATGTTCTTCCCGAGGCAGCAAAGAGTGCCTACGAACGCCGCTCACATTTTGACACAACACAGCCGGGGAAATCGGCAGCGGGGCACACGTTTCCGGACTCACTCAGCGAGTCTGACAAGCACATTTTGCTTGAGTACATGAAGACGTTGTGATCGTACTCCGTCACGCGATGACGTCGTGCACGACCTGGCCGTGGACGTCGGTCAGCCGGAAGTCTCGCCCGGAGTATCGATACGTCAGTTGCTCATGGTCCAGGCCCATGAGGTGCAGGATTGTTGCATGCAGGTCGTGGACGTGGACCCGATTCTCGACGGCCGTCAGTCCGAACTGGTCCGTTGAGCCGTAGCTGAATCCGCCTTTCACACCGCCGCCGGCCATCCACACGGTGTAGCCGTAGTGGTCGTGGTCGCGGCCTTTCTGGCCTTCGGAAGTGGGTGCTCGACCAAATTCGCCGCCCCACACGAGCAGCGTTTCGTCAAAGAGGCCTCGCTGCTTCAGGTCTTTGATCAAAGCGGCGATGCCTTGATCACAGGCGTCGGCGAGTCGTTTGTGCCCGCCAGCGATGTCGCCGTGGCCGGTGTCCCAGGCGATGTCGTACCCGTCGATCGAGTGAGAAAGCTGCACGGTTCGAACGCCGCGCTCGATCAAACGTCGAGCCAGCAGGCAACCCTTGGCATATTCCGAGTCGCCGTACATGTCGAGTGTTGGCTTCGTTTCAGACGCCGTGTCGAAGGCTTCGGGAACGGCGAACTGCATACGGAAGGCCATCTCCATCGCCTGAATGCTGGCTTCGAGTTGCTGGTCGGTCTGCTGGCGTTCCAGGTCGAGCTGATTGAGGCGAGTCAGCAGATCCGCCTGTTTCCGCTGCACGCCTTTGGCCAGCCATTGATTGCGCAAGTCCTTGACGACGGCGTCGGGTTTCATCTGCTGAATGTTGACGTACGTCCCTGAGTAAGCACCGGGCAGGAATGCGTTGCCCCAGTTCGCTCCCTTGCCGCGAGGTTGAGCACGGGGGCTCATGGCGACAAAGCCGGGCAGGTCCTGGCATTCTGTGCCGAGCCCATAGACCAGCCACGATCCCATGCTCGGACGGTTTGGCTGAAGGTGCCCCAGCGTCGTCATCAGCATCGCGCCGGCGTGTTCGGGAATGTCGGTGTGCATTGAATGGATGAAGCTGATGTCGTCGACGCATTCTCCCACTTTGGGGAAGATGTCGCTGACCATCTTTCCGCACTCGCCATACCGCTTGAAACCGAAGGGCGAAGGCATCAGGCCCATCTTTGTGTTTCGCAGCGACTTGCGATCCACAAGCTGGGGACGTTCCCCGGCATGCTTTTCGAGCATCGGTTTGTAATCAAACGTGTCGACCTGCGATGGTCCTCCGGGCATGAAGAGCTGGATGACGTGCTTCGCCTTCGGAGTGAAGTGCGGCTGCCTCGGTGCCAGAGGTGACGCCGCCTGAGCACTCGCCGCGGCAGCTTGCGGAAACATTCCGCCGTCGGCCATCACTCCGGCCAGACCAAGCGACCCGAAGCCTGCGCCGATTCGTCGGATGGATTCTCGACGTGTCAAAGGGAGCGTCGGATTTCGATGAAACATGGCATCACCTTGTCTGGTCGTGATTGTCCAGGCTCAACGCACAAACATGAATTCGTTGGCGCTGAGCAGAACTTGAGCATACTGAATCCAGCGGGAGAGGTCAGTATTTGATGCGTCTTTGGCTGTCGTTGAATTTCCGTCGACAAACGCGAGTCCAATTCTCTTTTCGGCATCGGTCGCGGAGCGTCCGTAAAGAAGCGCGTAAGCTCGAGCAATCTTTTCGCTCTCGGAAGCGCCGTCCTTCGAAAGTCTCGCGACGAGTGCTTTGGCACGGTCGACCATAAACGGGCTGTTCATCATGAAAAGGTACTGCTGCGGCACGATCGTCGACGGCCTCTTACTGACCGTTGCTCTCATCTGAGGAAAATCGAACAGCCGGAGGAAACCGTCTGACGCAAAGCGGTCGCCGTTGCGGCTGACCTTGGCGTACATCGTGCGGCGGAAACTTGCCGTGATATTCTCAATCGGCGGTCCACCAATCGAAAGGTCGAGCCCACCTGTCACGAACAACTGAGAATCACGCCACGATTCAGCGTCCATGCGGCGAGGATTCATGCGCCAGATAAGCCGATTGTCGCCGTCCGTGTTGAAAGCGTCATGACGGTGACGGCTGCTTTGCTGCCAGGTGGACGATGTCAGAATCAGACGATGCAGCGACTTGATCGACCACCCGGATTCCATGAACTCGGATGCCAGCCAGTCGAGCAGTTCGGGATGCGTCGGCTTCTGACCAAGCGTTCCGAAGTTACTCGGAGACCGCACCAGTGCCTTGCCAAAATGATGCTGCCAGATTCGGTTGACGATGACTCGCGATGTCAGCGGGTTGTCCGGGTTGGCGACAGCGTCAGCCAGTTCAAGCCTGCCGCTGCCTTTGGTGAAAATCGCAGCGTCGTCTGAAGACAATAACTGAAGGAATCGTCGAGGGGCGATTTCTCCCGGCTTTCTGAGATCACCTCGCAGAGCGACTTTCATTTCACCACTTCCCGAGTCACGCAGCGTGTGCGCTGACTCGTACATCGGTGGCGCTGCCTTCTTCAGTGCGGCCAGTTGCTGATTCCACTCGTCCGTTTTCTTTTGTTCGTCGGGCGTCAGTTTGCGTTTCTCGTTACGCGCCTTGTCCCGCAAATCGTTGATCAGTTTCTGCTGGTCGCCGATCGCCTTTTGCCCGTCGCGGTAAGTCTTGACGACGGCGTCTTCGACGAGAGGGAACTGGTTGATTGCCGAATTGTTGAAGACTCCGGCCAGCGAGTAGTAGTCCTTGTGCGGGATCGGATCAAACTTGTGATCGTGGCAGCGAGCGCAGGCGACGGTGATCGCCATGAAGCCTCGCGATAGAGTGTCCAGCCGATCGTCCAGCGTTTCGCTTTTTGCCTGAGCAACCGCTTCGGGATCGCCACCGTCTGACCGGTAGGTTGGACCGAGAGCAAAGAAGCCCGTCGCGATGGCCGAATCGTGCGAATCCGACAGCAGGTCGCCGGCAATCTGTTGCCGCACGAATTCATCGTAAGGCATGTCCGAGCTGAACGCGTCGACGACCCAGTCGCGGTACCGCCATGCGTTGGGCGATCCGGAGCTATCAAGAAATCCGCCAAAGCCATCACTGTATCGAGCGACGTCGAGCCAGTGTCGTCCCCATCTTTCACCGTACAGAGGACTTTCGAGAAGTTGATCGATCACTACCGCGACAGTTGCCTGCCCGTCGACAGCGAAAGAAGACTCGAATTTCTGGATCTGCTCAGGCGTCGGGGGGAGCCCGGTCAAATCCAGATGCAGCCGCCGGAGCAGCAGTG
Organism: uncultured Planctomyces sp.; assembly: GCA_937899075.1. GTDB lineage: Bacteria > Planctomycetota > Planctomycetia > Planctomycetales > Planctomycetaceae > JABMPE01. Next base: position 4,021 of record CALDJX010000689.1, read on the forward strand.
CCGGGCTGGCTGGTGGAGAAGGTTGCAGGCCGGCATCGATCAATCTTCGAAACACAAAATCGTCGATGCTGTTCTGCGACCACGTCGGTGCGGCTTTCGAAACCGGAACGCCCGGACGCAAAACCGGCTGCCATGCCCAGTGACCGGCTTTGAGTTCGTCCCAGTCGTAACTCGTTGCGGTGGATGCTGGCTGGCTGGTCGATTGCTCCGTGGGCCACGGAGCGCCCATTTCGACCCACTTCACCAGGGACGCGATCTCGTCGTCCCGCAGTTTCCCGTCTGGCGGCATTTCATACGACTGGTAGCGGACGGCATCGATCAGCAGACTTTCCGTAGGTTTGCCGATGACGATCGCTGCACCCGACTCGCCGCCTTTCAGCAACGCGTCCCGACTGTCCATGTACAGGCCGGCTTTAAGTTTCTCAGCTTTCGCGCTGTGGCACGAGAAGCAACGTTCCGAGAGCAGCGGTCGAATCTTCGTTTCAAAGAATTCGATTTGATTCGGCGTGAATGATGCAACGGCGGAGTCGGCAGCGTATGTCGACACCGAGCTTGCAGACTGGAGTATCACGCTGGCAACGAGGACGCAAAGCCAGAGTGAAGATCGCACCGCGTCCGGAAGAAACCGTTGCATTTTCCGTCGCCTTCCAAAACCCGCGAGGGCTGACCGTAGGGCCGGTTCCTACCGGCCGGTTCCTACCGGCCGGTTCCTACCGGCCGGTTCCTACCGGCCGGTTCCTAC
>CALDJX010000690.1 GCA_937899075.1 uncultured Planctomyces sp.
CAGGCACAAGGGCAACGACCGCGTCTACAGCGTCTTCCTGCCGAAGGACTTCGATCCCGACGCGACCTATTGGCCATTGGTCGTCGTGCACGGCGGCGGTGGCAGGGGGAAGACGAATCCCAAAGCCATCGCCATGCGCCAAGTCGCCGACGAATTCAATTTGCCCGCGATTCTGATCGCGCCCGACTTCATTGTGAACGACAGGAATGTCAGCCGGTTCCCCATGCTTGGTGAGGAAGCGTTCCTCAAGGCAGTTCTGCTGCAGGTCCGGGGCCAATTCAATTTTCGTCCAAAGATTCTGCTGACAGGATACTCGATGGGCGGACAGTTCACGCATCGATTCGCGCTAGGCAATCCTGATCTCGTACACGCCTGAGCGCCGCTTGCCGCTGGAACGTGGACGACGCCGGGCGGACGATTGCTGATCGAGGACTACGGTGAAGTTGAGAATGCCAGGGCGTTCCTCTCCTCGAGGAAGAACGTCACGAAGATCCCTGCGCGATTGAGTGGGCTGTTTGATGCTCGCGTGGCGAAAGTCGCCGAGCGTCCTGCTGCAAAGGGTGCCGAGAAGATACCTTTCCTCGTCATGTGCGGCACGCTCGACACGCGTTGGAGTATCGCGAAAGAGTTTGCTTCGTCGCTCAAGACTTCCGGATTCAGCTTCCAGACCGAGTGGCCGGTCACGCCCCACGGATCGAAGGGCGGCAAACACAAGGCCGAGTTCGCCAGGTACCCACAACGCGTCATCGAGTTCTTCACGAAACACACTGAATGATTACCATGAGAATTGCCGTACTCCTACGATCTACGGACGAAGCTCCCGGAAGTATACTCGTCGCTCAAGACGGAGTTGATCGACCACTTCGCGAATATCAACACGGAATACCCCGGTGCTGAGAAGTCCGAGGGTTCGCACAAAGAGAATCTCGATTCCCAAAAGACTGCTCCTACCCCGGACCCGAAACGCCGGTCGCAGGATCAATTCTTCAGGAATCGCGACCGCAATAGCGACGGAGTGATCACGCTGGAAGAATTCATCGGCAACCCCAAGGGTCGCGATGTCCCTGCCCTGACGAATCGCTTCAAAAAGATCGATTCAAATGGCGACGGCAAGCTACGCCTGGACGAATTGAAAAAGCAGACAAAATGAAACCCAAAAAACGACCATCATCATCTGCGCATCAAAGGCCAAAGAAACGACGTATCAGCGCGACGATGTTGTCGTCCTGACCTTTCGGAGAATGGCCGCCGGGAACCCATTCGAATTCGACTCGTCCGGAAATCGCTTCGACGTGGTTAGTGAATTCGTCGGATGTTCCGAACGGGTCCTTGTCGCCGGAGACGAATAGTGATGGGACTCTGATATCCGGAAAATGTTCGGTACGAAGTTTTTCCGGTTTACCGGGCGGGTGCAGCGGATAGCTTAACAGGACCAAAGCCGCTGCTGGCAATCCTTCCGCGACCGCGACTGAGCAAGCTCGTCCACCAAAGCTTCGCCCGCCGAACGCAATGTCCTTCGGTTTGCAATTTAGTTTTTCCGCAAGTTCTTCGGCAGCCGTCCGAATCTTTGCAACGGCGTTCTTCACACTGGTCGTGCCCAGCGTCAATCGTTCAACGGTAATTTCCGGAAGACCGTCTTCGATGGCAACAAGCGTCCCGTGTTCGCGATCAGCACTGGCACCGGGAGTGACAATCAGTCCCGCAGGCGTTCTGCGAAGCTTTCTCATGAAGTTTCTTTCAACACGTTAAGAACGAAACAAGCTGAGTACAAAACCACAGTCCCGATTGAAAATCAAGACAGTCGCTACTTCACTTCTTTGACCCGTTCATAAGACTCGGTCTGACCAGGACGGCTCCGCGCGGCGTCGACGATGACAAATGGGTTGATCCGACGTACCATTACGTAGCCCAAACCAAATAACGCAGGCCGGACCAAGCGAAGCGCAGTTTCGGCAACTGATCGACGTGGATGCGCGGTTGCCGGAGCGGAATCGCTTCGCTCCTTGATCCGGCCTACGTCACTAATTGCCTTTCTTTGAGTGAACACATTCGGCCCATGAGTAAGCCACACGCGTATCTGAACGCTATAACTTTCAGCGATAACACCACAGTATCCACCGCAAGCACGGACATTGTCGTCGTGGTTGGTCCGAACAATGTCGGCAAGAGTGTGGCCTTGCGCGATATTCACGATCAAGTCATCTCTCCGCAGAACGCCACGCAGGTGGTGAAGAGCGTCGAAGTTTCGCAAAGCGGAAGTGAAGATGACCTTGAGAAATGGCTTGACGCCACCTGCCGCAAGCAGACACAGCAGAGTAATCCCGGGAATCCGACGTATTCTCGTCTTGGTACCGCTGTCAATAAATCCCAAGCGAGAAGTTGGTGGAAAAGCGCATCAACGACGGGGATGCGAGAACTTGGCAAACTCTTCATCTATCGCCTCACGACTGACGCCAGGCTTGAGGCCGCCAAACCCGCCAACAACATTCAAATATCCACGCAGCCGCTCACTCATCCCATTCACTACATGCAAGTCGACGATCGACTGGAATTGCAACTGAGTACGTTGTTTCGGCAAGCGTTTAACGCAGACTTGATCGTCCATCGAAACGCTGGCAATCAAGTGCCGCTTCATGTCGGAACTCGGCCAATCCCAACTCAGGGCGAAGATCGAGTGTCGATGGCGTATATTAAACGACTGGAGTCGCTCCCAACGTTGGAAAAACAGGGTGATGGAATGCGAGCTTTCGTTGGAGTGCTGTTGCACGCGTTCGCAGTCGAGCATTCTACCGTCTTGATCGATGAGCCCGAGGCATTTCTGCATCCGCCGCAAGCCCGCCTACTTGGTAAAATGTTGGTCGAGAATGCGCCAGCGGATCGACAGTTGATCATTGCGACGCATAGTGGCGATTTCTTGCGGGGACTGCTGGACGCAACAAGCGACCGCGTCCGAATTGTCCGGGTGAAGCGAGAAGGAGCTGTAAACCCAATTGCAGAACTGAACAATGAGGGGATTCGGGCTCTTTGGTCAGACCCGCTTCTACGTTACTCGAACGTGCTGGACGGAGTGTTTCACTCACGAGTCATTGTATGTGAGTCCGACGCCGATTGTCGCTTCTACGCGGCTGTACGTGACGCGATGGCGGACGGTGGGGAACTTGCAACGTCGGGAGACGTCATGTTTGTGAATGCGGGCGGCAAAGATCGCATCCCACTCGTAATCAGATCGTTGCGAAACCTGAGCGTGCCCGTTTGTGCTATTTGTGACTTCGACGTGTTGAACGCAGAACAGACTTTTTCCCGAGTAGTTGATGCATTGGGTGGTAGTTTTGATTCACTCAAATCGGACTGGCGCTGCGTCAAGTCCGCTATTGAATCGAAGAAGCCGGAATTACAGACCGACGAGGTGTCTCGCGAAATAAAAGATGTTCTTCAATCGTCCCAGGAGACTTACTTCCCAAAGTCGGCAGCTAGCCAGATCAGATCGATCCTAAAGCGTTCAACACCCTGGTAAGTCGCAAAATCAGTAGGCAAGAGCTTCGTTCCCAGCGGAGACCCGACACAAGCGTGCGATCGGTTATTCTCGGCCTGTTTGAAGCTTGGTGCATTCATTGTGGAGGTAGGAGAGATTGAAGGATGGTGTCGGAGCGTTGGAGCGCATGGGCCAAAATGGACGAACGAAGTCCTGCAGAAGGATTTGCTTAACGATGCGGAATTGGAAGGGGCACGAAAGTTCGTCAGCACTGTTTTAAGCCATGAGACTTAACGGGTTGAGTACGCGAAGAGGAGAATCGAAGAAGTCGAAAAGGAGTGTGCCCTCTATTGACCTTTGGGGACGATGTGCGCAGCGACGCTCTGGTCGACGATTTTGCCGTCGCGAATGATGGAGGTGTCGGTGGCGATGGGGATTTTCACCGCAGCGGTTTCGGCCTTCCAGAAAAGATAGGCGAACTAGCAATCGCAGTCCTGGCGCAGTACTTCGAGGCTATGAACTTCAGCAAAGGGACCGGCGAAGAATCCATCAAAAAAAACGGCCCGGATAGCTTCGAGCCCTTTGACCGGGCCGTCGGGGGTATAGATCGTACTCTCTTCTGTGTAGTCCTCCATGATGGCGGCGACATCTCCGGTGCGGATGACTTCGAGGCGGCGGCGGACCACAGCTGCGGTTTGTTCGGTTGACATGATGATCTCTTCAGCGTGAGATAAAAAAAGTATTGTAGGCCGGACCAGGCGAAGCGCAGTTCCGGCAGTTTATCGATGTGCATGCGACGTCCTGGTTGCCGGAGCGGCGTCGCTTCGCTCCTTGATCCGGCCTACATTCACTACCGCCTCTCGTCAATTACTGAGTGGCCTTGCGGAGCAACCTCGTTCCGTCGAATCGGAGTCAAGTTCCCGATATCATACTTGCAACCTATCGTTCTCGGACGGGAGTATCTATCAGACGCGGTAGCATTCCCACCGTAAGCTAAGTCAAACAATTTGGTTCCGGCAGTTTTTCGATGTGCATGCGTCGCGCGGTCGCCGGAGCTGCGTCGCTTCGCTTCTTGATCCGGCCTACTTCAATTCCTCGACCTAAGAAACACACACGATGAAACAACCAACACGCTCTTCATTTTGGATCGCCCTGGTCGTTCTGGCAGTCGCGAACGTTTCACAGCCGGTTCCTCTGAAGGCGGTTGAGAAGCCTAATATCGTTCTGATCATGGCCGATGACATGGGTTATGAATCGTTGTCGGTTAACGGCAGTGAATCCTGC
>CALDJX010000691.1 GCA_937899075.1 uncultured Planctomyces sp.
GCGTTGCTTTCGCAAGTTCAAGGAATGTTGGGTAGAGATCTGTGAAGTCAATCAGGTCTCTGGAGATTTTGCCGCCGTCGGCCAGGAAGGGTGCCCGAACGATAAACGGAACATGCACGGACCAATCGGCCTCCCGACCTTTGCCTTTAGGGTAGAGGGCGTTGTTGAGCACTCCCGCCGACGCCGAGCCATTATCTCCCGTGAAGACGATGAGAGTGCTCTTGCGAAGACCAGCAACGTCAACAGCCTGAACGATTTTGCCGACCAGGTGATCCATATAAGTAACGTTACCGGCGTAGAGCGCCGATTTGCATTCTGGTGGATCATCTTGATTGAGTGGCGTCGTGGCATGGGGACCGTGCGTGAGCAGCATGGGATAGTAAACCAGGAACGGATTTTGTTTTTGACGTTTGATGAAGTCGACCAGGAAGGTGTTGATTGTGTCCGGACCATATGACACTGTCTCGCGACGGCCGTTGGTCATGATGTGACCGTTCCAGAATCGTTTCTCGGTCTCTGGGTCTCCAGCTTCGGCACCGGGCCAGACACAGTGCTCATCGAAGCCGTGCTCACTGAGCGCCTGCGGGTGATTCCGAAGATCGTTGATCTGCCACTTGCCACCGATGGCCGTTGTGTATCCGGCATCGCGCAGGACTCGGGCAAACGTCGTGAACTTTGTCCAGCTCAGGCCATCGCCTCCCCGCCGTGGAACGTCGTAGTGCCGAGTCCAACCGTGCCGAAACGGGTACTGACCGGTCAGCAACGTTACGCGTGTTGGCGTACAAATGGGTGTACACCACGCGGTTTCGTAACGGACTCCCTGCTTCGCGAGTCGGTCGATATTTGGAGTCTGATGTTGCGCACCGTAACAGCTCACCCAATCGCGGCCCATATCGTCGACCATGATGAGAATAATGTTCGGTCGATCATCTGCTCTTGCGGTCGCTGTGATCAGACAAAGTAACAAAGCTATGAGAGTCGATTTCATTTGATGTGGAATGCCTCGCTGGCGACGATTTGCTGAATGAGATCCCGGAAGCCGTAATTGTGTTTCGGCATGGCAGTGACGATCTGGTCGATGTCGGCGCGATCAGCGAAGCTCAGGCGTCGACCGAGCGCGTAGATAAAGAGTTTCTCGGTCAGGCACCGTGTGAACTGCTCCGGCCGATCGAGAAGGAATGTTTTGATGCCATCTGGTCCGGGAATTGTTGTTCCGTCGGGAAGTTCGCCTGACGAATCAATTGGCAGTTGCTTGCTGTAACGATCTCGCCAGGCACCGACGTAGTCGTAGTTTTCCATCGACAGCCCGATGGGGTCGATCTTGCGGTGACATTCGTAGCATGTTGGATTGTTGCGGTGCTTCTCCATCAACTGGCGGATGGTCGCTACGCCGCGTGTGTCAGGTTCGATCGGGTCGACGTCCGGCGGCGGTGGGTTGGGCGGCGTGCCCAACAGATTTTCGAGTACCCAGATCCCGCGGACAACGGGCTGCGTTTCGACTCCGTTCGATGTCGCGGTGAGGATGCTGCCGTGTCCAAGTAAGCCACCTCGATGAGAGTCGCGCTTGAGGGACACTTTCTGGAATCCTTCCTGGTTCACGTTCGGAATGCCGTAATGACGTGCCATGGCGGCATTCAGGAATGTGTAATCCGAATCAACAAACTCCAGGATGCTGCGGTTCTCGCTGAGCACATGGTGGAAGAAGAGCCGTGTCTCCTCGCGCATTGCGTTTTCAAGGTCGTCTTCATAATAGGCACGGTTCTTCTCCGGGTCAGGTGGCATTTCGCCAAGCTTTCGCAGACCCAACCATTGCCCTACAAAGTTCTCGGTGAGAGCAGCGGACTTGGGGTCGCGTAGCATTCTTTCGACACTTGCTCGCAGGACGGACGGGTTGGTCAAATTGCCATTGTCTGCTGTGGTGCGAAGTTCATCGTCTGGCATCGAACTCCAGAGGAAGTAGGAGAGCCGCGTCGCCAGTTCGTGGTCGCTCACCATCCGGCTCTTAGATTCGGAAGGTGTGGTTTCGGCGAGATACAGGAAGTTCGGCGATGTCAGGATCGCTCTCACGCCATACTTCGCAGCCGCCCAGAAGTCACGGTGCTCGGCGAGATACTGCTGAGCCAGATTGAGGTAGGGTTCCATTTCTTCGTTGTTCACAGGCCGCCGGAAAGCTGCGGAAGCGACACGCATCAACGACTCATCCAGGTAGCTGGCGTCAGGATTTTTCGGTGGATTGGGAAAGAACCGAGCGAATCCTGCAGGCGGCCATTGATCGTAGAATGGACCTTCAATTTCCAGGGTTTGAACATGAAGTTCAGGCCCTGAGCCTACATACATTTCAGGTGGATTGCGGATGGGGTAAAGAGCGTCCTTGTTGTACTTGGGCAAAACCTTCCGCAGGATGCGCTTGAACGAGCCATTCGGACCGTTGGCCCAGTGCACGTGAAAGGTAAACCCCTTCTCAAGCCAGACGCGATGTTCGATGTTGATTTCACTGTCGTCGGGGATTTCGTATTCGCCGATGATCCGGTGAGCAGTTGCTCCGAGCTCGCGTGAATCGATGGAAATGGACAGTCGCATCGGCTCCTTCGAATTGTAGCGCAAGTCTTCATCTTTATATCGGGATTTTCTACGAACTGCCTTCGCAGAGAATCGAATGACATACTCGCCGTCGGCGGGGACTCCTCTCTTGTCGAGCGGGCGTAGTCCCAACGGTTGACGAAACTTGATAAACAAACGCCCCGCATCCTTGCGCCATTCCTTGTCGACAGACACCCCCCTAAGAATTTCCTGAGGCGAATCACCGGCATCTTCACCTCCTGACTCGTAATGAATCATCTGTGGGCGAGGTCCGGGTAGAATGGCTTTGTCCGCCACCTTACGTGCTGCTTCAAGATAGTTGCGGAGCAGATAATCCGATGTCACCAGACCTTCGCCCACGTTGTCGAAGCCTTCCGTCGAGTCGTCAACTGGAAATGTGGTCGTGGGATCGAAGTCGACCATTTTTAGTTGAAACAGATCACGAATCGTGTTGCGATACTCAGCACGGTTCAGACGCCGCATTACGACTTTGCCGACATTTTCTCGCGATTCTTCACGTGCCTTCGCAAGAACGGTCGTCAGATGGGCAACGACACGATTCAGTTCGGCCTCCGTCGGTTGTTTTTCATCTTCCGGTGGCATTGCCGCCAGGTTCAGTTGGTCGAGGATCTCCTGAAGTAGCTCGGCATTCTCAGCACTCATTGCCACGGATAATTCGTCGAAACGACGATCGGCTTTCTGTGCCTGCGGTCCATGACAACGAATGCAATACGACTTGAGGAACGGCTGGAGGACGTCTTCGTTCTGATCGGCAGCCGTCGCAAAGCTACCAGACACGCTCAACAAAATTAGCAGTAGTAATTTTTTCATGTCAGTAGATGGTTCAGGTTGCTGGTGCTTGTTGAAAAATTGTCGCGTTCAACGCCCAGTTGTTGAAGGATCGTGACGAACAGATCCGATATTGGTCGGCCGTCCCGACCAGTGCGTTCGAAGCGCTGGTGGTTTCCATTCCGGAATCCGCCGCCCGCAACCATGATCGGAAGGTTGCGACTGGAATGCGCGCTGGCATTGCCCATTCCACTACCGAACATCACGACAGTCGATTCCAGCAGCGATTGACCATCGGAGTCCGGCGTCTCTTTTAGCTTCTTCAGGAATCGCGAAAACTGAGCCGCGTAAAACGTTTCAATGATCGCCAGTTCTTTGAGCAGCTCGGGCCGCTTCCCATGATGCGTCAGTGAATGATACCCCAGCGTGACCCCCTCGAACGGAAACATTCGATTGCCACCGGGGTGTCCGTAACAGATGACATTCGTCGAATTCGTCTGCAAAGCGAGCACCATCAGGTCGTACATCACCGACGTGTTGTAGGGATATTCGAGATCCACAATCGTGTCGTCATCGTCACCACCGCGGATGACATCGTCACTGGCTTTCGGTTTGGCAATGTCGATCCAGTTGGCCTGTCGTTTCAACTTCAATTCGACGCCTCGTATTGAAGTCAGAAAGTGGTCCAGTTTATCCTGGTCAGCCTTCGCAAGACGCGTTGTGAGGCGTTTGGCATCCTGCCGGACGACGTCCAGAATGCTCGCGTCTTCGTCAAGGAACTTCTGCGTCTGCTGTTTCACTTTTGGGTTATCGTCAACGAACAGCTTCGCGAAGACCCTCGCTGGATCGCCGTCTGTCGGCAATTTGATTCCGGCCCGCGACCATGAGACTCCACCAGAACCAAGCAGCAGCGACGGAAACCGTGTCGTCTGGCCAATGTGACCCGCAAGGAACTGGTCCAGCGACTGCAATCGTTGCGGACGATCCTTCGTGTCTTTCAACTCAAAACCGTTGAGCAGCGTCTGGGAACATCCGTGCCCGCCGCCAACTCCGGGGTGATCCAGATTCGTGAAGATGGTCAGATCTCGACGATGCGGCTCCAGGGGCTTCAGAAGGCTAGGCATGGCATAATCAGCCCCTGTCCGTTCCGGGAAGAACCCGCCGGGGTTCATTCCGTAGTTCGGAGACACACAGACAAAGCGTTTTGCGGTGGCGTTACTTCTATTTGCGGTCGCCGCATGCAACGACTCGAACGCCGGTAAAGCAATCGCGACTCCAAGCCCTCTCAGGAAATATCGCCGGTTAATCATTGTCATGACTCTTGCCTATGGTTGGGTTGTTAAGAGAGGATTCTGAAACCAAACGACATTCCTGCTGGCATGACCGGCGATGAGAACGTCGAGATCTCCATCGCCATCCATGTCAGCGGTGCTCAGGTCGTAGCTGCCCTGGTTGTTGCCGATGACGTGTTTCGCGAATCTGCCCTTGCCATCATTCTCATACCACGCCGCCACCCCGTTGGCTTCTTTTCCGCAAGTGATGGCGTCGACATGTCCGTCACCGTTGATGTCTGCCACTGCGAGACTATGAGGAAACTCGATGTCGGGATCGATTTCGATCTGTTGGAAATCTGGGCCGCGAAACCAAAGGACGCCCTTGCCGTGACCGCGAGTGGCGAAGTAATCGGTGTGTCCGTCACCATCGAAGTCGGCGGGGACAATGTTTGTGGCTCCTTCTTCGTTCTCCGCGAGTATGTGCTTCTTCCAGATGCCATCCGGATCCTTTGGCTGTTCCCACCACGCAAACCATTGCCCGTTGGTGAAGCCGTCCGTGCCCTTTGCTGCACAGGCGATGTCGGGTTGTCCGTCACCATTGACATCGCCGAAGCCCATGTAATGCGATCCACCGGGCGCGTCTTTGTGAGCGAAAACGTGGCGCACCCACTTCTTGGAAGTATGAGGATCGGCGGGCGTCTCAAGCCAGGTGATCGAGTTGGGGAACTCCGTTGCTTTCTGGTCGCGGCCCGAGTTAGCGATGAGATCGAGCCTGCCGTCGCGATTGACGTCGCCAGTGATCAGGCAGTGCGTGCCGGAAATTTCGTCGTCGACTGTGCGATAGGTCCACGGCTGGCCGGAGAATGGTTCGGGAGGACACTCGAGCCAGAACACAGTATTGTTCGAGCCCACAAAGTCCAGATCGCCGTCGCGGTCTACATCCATCAGGCAACTATGTATGCACGCGGTGCGCGGCTTATTGCGTGACCGGCCGGGAGCAAAGGTGTGAATAATATACGGTTTCCAGACGGGGCCACGGAAGACGACTGTCTTCCCATCAAATGAAGTGATGACATCAATATGCCCATCGCCATTGAAGTCATTGGCAGTGGTGCCGTTGATCATACCCTTCGCTGGCGGTTGGATGATGTGTTTGCTCCAGAGGTCAGCAGTCTCTGCGGCGGGAAGGCTCTCTATTGGCAGCAACCAGCAGAAAATAGAGGCAAGGATAATGAGTGGTTTCATGGTAGATTCAAGTTCGGTTGTTGTTTTCTGAGTGGTATTTTCCAGAACACCGGTAACTTACGCAGGGCTTCATCGCTGACGGAATGTCTCACTAGCAACAACGCCAGTGATCAGGTCTCGCAGGCCGTAGCCGTTCTCTGCACATGCGGCTGCGACCTGCTTTACGTTGGCCTGATCTCGAAATGTCATAGACCGACCTGTGGCGTATGTTAACAGTTTCTCAGTGAGTGCTTCGGCGAATCGTTCTTTACGATCGACCAGCAGCCGTTTCAGACCTTGCTCGTCCTTGAACGTCTCACCAGAAGGCAACTGACCAGAGCCATCGACGGGAGGCCCCTTGCCACCGCGAGTGAGGTAGCGTGATCTGTAGCCGCCCACCGGGTCGTAGAATTCGAGTGCGAATCCGGCGGGATCGATCTTTCGATGACAGTCGGCGCACGCCGCAACATTGCGGTGCTTGTCGAGTTGCTCACGGATGGTGGTCGTGCCTCGTGTATCCGGTTCGAGCGACTCGACGTCGGGTGGCGGTGGCGAGGGAGGCGAAGCGAAAATGTTCTCTAGCACCCAAACGCCACGGACAACGGGCGAGGTCTCGATGCCGTTGGCTGTCAACGTGAGTACGCTTCCCTGCCCGAGCAAACCGCCGCGATGATGCTTTGGCTGCAGGGTGACTCGTCGAAAGTGTTCGCCGAAAACATTGTCAATCCCATAGTGCCGTGCGATCGCGTCGTTGACGAACGTGTAATCGCTGTCGAGCAGATTGACGATGGAGCCGTTCGATTCGACGAGGTCTGCGAAGAAGAGGCGCGTCTCTTGCTTGAAGAACGTTTCGAGCCGATCGTCATAGTAAGAACCGAACGCCTTCAGATCGGGCGGCATGGAACCGAGAATATTGATCCGCAACCAGCTGTCAGTGAAGTGTTTGACGAACGCGCGTGCCTTCTCATCGCGCAACATGCGATCCACCTGTGATGTGAGTTCGTCGGGGCGGGAGAGTCTGCCAGACTCCGCTGCGGAGAGGAGTTCAGCATCCGGCATCGAACTCCAGAGGAAATACGACAAACGCGAGGCGAGTTCAAACTGCGTCAATCTCGAATCGGCTTCGTCGTTGCCTTCATCGAGATACAAAAACCGCGGCGACGTCAGCACAGCAGCCAGCCCCAGCTTGATCGCAGTTGCAGGCGAGTCGCCGGTCTCAATACGTTCGCGGATGAAGTCGGCGTAGTGCTTAACCTCGACTGGCTGAATTGGCTGCCGAAAGGCGCGGGAGGCAAAACGCAACACAAGTTGATCGATATTGATCTTTGCCGCATTGGTCTCGTCACCGAAGATCAGGCGATGGCTGGCTGGCGGCCATTGGTCGAAGTGCGGTCCTTCGATCTCTAACCCCCATAAGCGGACTCGCGGCCCATGATAGACCTCCGAGAGCAGTTTGTTGTTCTTATTCTTCAGCAACTTTGCGACCAACGTTTTGTCTTTGGCGTTACCGAGCTGTGCCGAATCCAGTTGTGTCTTAGTCGCGCGGATCACTTCAGGGTGATACTTCTCGGCAACCCGTCGGATGTTGCCTTTGGAGCTGACACCGTTGGTCCAGCTAACAAACGGGATTGCCCCTTTGCCAAGCCAGACCCGTTGCGTGAAAACTTCTGGTGTCCCGTCGGGCAAATCCCAGACTTTCAAAATCCGGCGCTGGTCGGCCGCATTCTTGTCTAACAAGCGAGCCTCAGGCGCGATCCAGAGTGCCATCTTCAGAGGGAAGGACTTGTATCGCTCGAACTCTTTGTACTCGTATCCATGATCCAGTCGATTGGCCGCAGCGGCGCGAATGCGGATGGTGTACCAACCATCAGCCGGGGCTCCGCCTTGCTTGACAAAAGTCTGCACAAAGTTAGCGTGACGTTCGCTGGGCTGACCGTGACCGATTTCCATATATTCGTCATTGACGATCAAACGCCATGTCACCGGAGCACGTTCATACGATGTGACGCCGTTGAAATCTTTCCCGGTGTAACGCCAAACCTGCGACTGAGGCTGTTGAACGCCGAAGAAACTCGTGTCATCCAGCGCTGCTTCAGCGACCTCCAGGTATCTTTGCAGTTGATAGTCAGAGAGCGTCAGCGCTTCGCCGTTGTTGTCGAAACCATGTTCAGTCGCGTCAGCAGGAAAGTCGCTAGTCGGATCGAACGACTTCGTTTGCAAACCGAGCAGATCGCGAAGTGTGTTTGTGTACTCGAAGCGATTGAGCCGGCGCAGCGTCGTCGCGGCAGGCGCCGAAACACTGGATCTCTCATGCAGATATTCAGTGATCCACTTGATCACCTGCCGTGTTTTATCGACGGGCGGCTGGGTGACGCCTTTCTTCTTGGGCGGCATGTCACCTCGATTGATTGCGTCGAGGGC
>CALDJX010000692.1 GCA_937899075.1 uncultured Planctomyces sp.
TCGTTGCTCGGTAGAATGCTGGATGTGGCGAGTTACCTCGTCCCCTACTTTGGTATTTAGTATTCACTGGAAGCGAAACAGGCCCTTACTACAGACCGAGCATGACGTCAGATCAATACATCCTTGCTATTACGGCGATTCAGAACAGATTGCATGCGTATATCCTCTCGCTGCTGGCTGATCCGGTGGCGACACCGGATGTTTTGCAGGAAACGAATCTCGTTCTGATTCGCAAGGCGGACGATTTTCAAATTGATGCGAGTTTCGAGTCCTGGGCTTACAACACCGCCCGCTTTCAGGTGCTGGCTCACCTGCGTGATCGAAAACGTGATCGGCTGGTATTACACGAGGCGTTTGCCGAAAAGCTTGCTCCGGTCGCAGAGGTGATGGCTGAGGAAACCGAACGGCGGGTTCAATTGCTGGGTGGATGCGTGGAGCGGCTCTCGGACGAACACAAGTCCCTGCTTCACAAGCGATACGGCAAGGAGACAGCGATTGCGACGCTGGCCGAGGATCTTGGAAAAACCACTTCGGCAATCAAGCAGGTGCTTTATCGAATTCGCAACCTGCTGGCTGCCTGTGTGAAGGAACGTCTTCAGGAAGGAACGGTCGGATGAGCGACGACAATAGATCGCTGACGGTTCTCATTCAGGAAATGCTCGACGGAGCGCTTGATGACGACCAGCGAGTAGACTTGATGAACCGCGTGGAATCGGACGACGCGGCTCGGAAGATGTACCTCGACCAAATCGCCACGCACACGGCGTTGCAGGCAGTACTGGCAGACTGCCTTCCAAACGCTGTGGATGACGAATCGCGATGGAACAGAGGTAACCCGAAGCGTCAGCAGGGGAACGAGTTTGGACGAATCCCTCGCTTACGCGTCGGGTTACCAACATACGCGGCTGTGGCCGCGACGATGTTGCTGCTGATTTCGGGCATGGTTTATCTCTGGCCCGAAAATCCTGCGATCATCCAATCGGTGGACACGCCACACGTTGCCTTGATCACGCAAGCAGTTGGTGCTTACGACGGCGACGTTGCGATTCGCTCCGGCCAGCAAGTCATGTCAGGCCAACTGAGTCTCGACCGAGGATTGGTTCGGCTGGATTTTGTTAATGGAGCGAGCCTCGCGATTGAAGGACCGGCAAAGATCGAAATCGTCGATGAAATGCGAGTGGTTCTGCTGCGTGGAGTAGTTACTGCAAGAATTTCGGCATCGGCGATTGGCTTTGTCGTGAATACGAAGACAGCGCATGTTGTCGATCTGGGAACTGCGTTTGGCGTATCCGTCGGAGACGACGGGACAACCGACGTGTGTGTCTTTGAGGGTGAGGTTTCGGTCAACAAAAAGGACTCCGAATCGAGCCAGCCGACACGGGTCCGCGAAGGGCAGGCTGTCCGTGCGTCAGAGCAATCGCCAACGATTGATTCCACGGACTACGAGGTCGCGCTTTTTGAAAACGCATGGCCGGTCAATTCCGGCGTGTTACAGACAACGGGCTCAATACGCTTCGTATCTCCCGGCCCCAACTTCCATCCGGGGAACTATGAAGACAACGAACACATCGTGGTCTTTCCGGAACGTAGTGGTTTCATTCCGGAAGATGCCATTCGAGTGGACATGGTCGATCCGGGTGAATATGCCAAGTCAGATTATCGTGACAAGCCTGTACTGCCGTCCGGGCAGCGACTAACGAGCTACCTGCTGCAGTTGGACGCATATCCGGAAGGGAAGAACCCCAATCGAAGACGCAGTGTTCGCGGTCAGATCACGTTTGCCAATCCAATCGCCGGTGTGATTACGGCGACGCGATTGCTGAAAGAGTCGGAGATCATCTTTGGAAATCCAGACGTCGAATACCCAACCGCGCGAGAGGTCGAGCCTCGCCCTGAGGGCGACGAACGCCCAGGATTCGATAGTCTCATTCTGGCGGCTGATCGCCGTACGCTCTTTGTCGAACTTCAGGAAAACCCTGGCCATCTCGATCAGGTCCGCGTGTTGATCGAAGCGGAAGAGTAGAACCTACGAAGAACATTTCATGAACCGATGCAGCTACATTCTATCCGTCGTCGTACTTCTTACTTCGATTTCGTACGCGGCGACACCACCGAACTTTGTTCTTGTCTATGTCGACGATCTCGGCTGGGCGGAGACATCAGTCGAGATGATCAAAGTGCGACCAGATTCCCGAAGCGATTATTACCAGACGCCCAATATCGAGCGACTTGCCAAAGACGGTATGGTTCTCTCATCGTGCTACTCGCCATCGGCCCTGTGCACACCTTCGCGGAACAGTCTGCTGCACGGGATGACTCCCAGTCGACTTCGCTACACCGTTCTTTCAGCCGTGGAAGCGAAGAAGAAATACATGGGGCAGATAACGATTCCGCAAGCCCTCAAGAAAGCCAATCCCGGTTACAGGACGGCTCATTTCGGCAAGTGGCACAACGAAAGTATCAAGCCGACCGAAGCGGGCTACGATGTGACAGACGGACCGAATGGGAATGGCCCAGGAGACTTTGACGATGACCGCAAGACGCATCTTCCCGAAGACGATCCCAAGCGTATCTTCTCGTTGACGGACGACAGCATTCAATTCATGAAAGATCAGGTCGCTGCCGAGAAGCCTTTCTACATGCAGCTTTCGCACTACGCGATGCATATTTGGCACGACTCGCTGAAAGACACGCGAGAGAAATACAAGAAGCTGCCCAAAGGCAGGAAATACGGCAAGAAGGACGACACGCCTGAAAAAGACATGTCGATCGCGATGTACAACCATGGTTGGATCATCAATTATGCAGCGATGCTGGATGATATGGATCGAGCCACCGGGACCTTGCTTGATGCGATAGACGAACTTGGTATCGCCGGCAACACCTATGTCATTCTTACCTCCGATAACGGCGGCGGCTTCCGTGGCAATGCTCCCCTCAAAGGCGGCAAAGGCAGTCTGTACGAAGGTGGCATTCGCATGCCGTCATTCGTTCGCGGCCCCGGCATAAAGAGTGGCACGTATTGCGATGTGCCTGTCGTACAGTGGGACTTTCTCCAGACGTTCTATGATCTTGCTGGCGGAACGGATCCTTTACCTGTCGATCTGGACGGAGGCAGTCTGCGCGATATCTTTGAAAATGGTAACGACGGCAAGGTTCAGCGCAATAGCGAAGCACTGGTGTTTCATTTCCCCTGGCACACCGGCGAACCGGAATCGGTCATTCGTCGCGGCAACTTCAAGCTGCGTAAAAATCTCGACACTCTCAACATTAAGCTATTCGACGTCACGAAAGATATCAGCGAAAAGAACGATCTCTCACAAAGCATGCCCGAGTTGGTTCAGGAACTCGATCAATTGCGCAGCGAATACCTGGAGTCGATCAACGCCGAGACGGTAACGCTCACTCGCCGCAACTACGTGGAGTTGTTGGAAGGCGGCTGGATCGAGAACGGAAGGAAACGCCTCACCAAGCTGAAAGCCGAACTCGCTGCAGATCCGGGGAACAAGCAAAAGGCGTTCAAAGTCGACGTCTCACAAAACCACGTCGATTTTCAGGACCAGCAACTGAAGCGTTCAAGGGAGTTGATTCAGATGCACGAGAAACGTGGAACGGCGGATCGAAATTGAATTCGCGTGACGCAGGACCATCAACAACATGCAAATTGCAACAGGGAAAACGATGAAATCCAATAGCATACTCATCCTTCTGCTCCTCGTTCTGAGGGCTCAACACTCAACAGCCAAAGAACCTAACTTTGTCATCATCTATGCAGACGACTTGGGCTACACCCAGACCAGCGTCCCGATGATGAAAGGCCGGCCTGAACTGGCGCATAAGCTGCATCAGACGCCCAATCTGGAAAAGCTTGCTCAGCGAGGCATGCGTTTTTCAAATGCCTATTGCCCATCGCCCGTTTGCACCTCTTCCCGCGCCAGCATTCAGTTTGGCATGACCACGGCCCGCGTGGGTTGCGTCTCGATTCACGACGTCGTCATGAACAAGAAGCAGGTGGATTTCGAGAAGAAGCTTTCGATTGGCGAGATGATGAAGGAAGCCGACAAGGGCTATGTCACGGCGTTCTTTGGCAAAGGATGCACGCCGATGCATTGGTTCAAGGATCATGGGTACGACGTCACCGACTTCATCCATAAGCATCCCAACGGCAATGGCCACGGTGACTGGTGGGAACCTGCAGACAAAACCCCGATCCCGTTGGATGATCCGAAACGAGTTTTCAGTCTGGCGAAAACCTCAGTCGACTTCCTGAAAGACCGCGGCAATGACAAGAAGCCGTTCTACATGATGGTGTCCCACTATGCCGTTCACGTTCGCAATACTTCACTGAAGAGTACGCGGGAAAAGTACTTGAAGATCCTTGCGAAAGAGCGTGGCATCGCAGGCGGCGTGCCTGACATTTCAAAGTCCGACCAAAACGCCGACGAGATGCCAAAGAAACTTCAATCCCTCTGGGAGACGGCCAACTACGCCGCCATGATGGAAAACATGGATTCATCCATTGGCATGGTGCTCGACGAATTGAAAGCTCAAGGACTGGAAGAGAACACCTACGTCATCTTCTCATCCGACAACGGTGGCGGAAACAGCAACGCTCCGCTGCAGGGCGGCAAAGCGAAAATGTGGGAAGGCGGTTTGCGTATCCCGATGATTGTCGCCGGTCCTGGCATCGCCGCGAATTCTCAATGTGACAAACCCGTCGCGCAGTGGGACTACCTGACGACGATGCACGATCTTGCTGGCAGTACGGTTGCATTGCCCGACGATCTTGACGGCATTAGCCTGCGACCGGTTCTGGAAGAGGGTAACGATGGAAAACTCGCCGAGCGCGATACCGGACTTGTGTTTCATTTCCCGGCTCACTACACCGTACCGATCACATCTTATCGAGACGGCGACTTCAAACTGATGCGTCACCTCAACACGGGAGAAATCAAGCTTTTCAATGTGGTCGACGACATGGGTGAGTCCAGCGACCTTTCAAAAACAATGCCGGAAAAGACAGCCGAGATGGTTCGCAAGCTGGATGCCTATCTGGAGAAGGTCGGAGCCTGGAAGATGGAAGAAGTCTACGCGACCCGAACAGAAGAGCTGGAAAAATGGATCGCGGATGACGAAGAGAAAGTCGCGAAGATCAACCAACAGTTGAAAGCTGACAGCTTAGACGCGTGGGATCGCAGAAAGCTTCAGGCCGAATTGAAGTTAGTTCAATCAAGGCAGACCCATCATCGCGGCAACCTGGAGAAGCTTAACCAGGACCGTAAGTCCGCAAGCTGGTTTTGATTTCATTGACAGCCCATAGTTCGCTGATAATTTCGTTACAACGAGTGATGCGATGACAACGGCATCATCGCTCCGGAATGCCAACGAGAGAAAGACCATTGAAAATTAATTCTGTCATGATTTCGTTACGGACATCCTTGCTCGCCGCGACGTTGGTCTTGCTGTTTAGTACCAGTGTCACACTCGCGGACGCTCCGCCTTTGTCGGATTACTGCCAGCGATTGCAGCAGGAGATTCAGGGAAAGAAGCACGGATTTCTCGCTGGCAATGTCACGTATTATGTGGGCGGGTTTCATGCGAGTTGGGAGCCGAAGGAAGACGAAACGCTCGGACTGACGCATCCGTTCTGTCACGATCTTCGCAGTCGCGGCGTTGGGCTATTCCAGAGTCACGGTAAGGATCATGACGATACCGGCCTGGGCAACGACTTCTCGGGCTGGGAGTTCTACAAGGACACGCGGGTTCTGTACGGCAGCGTAGTAATCGATGGGAAGATACATCGTCACCCGGTCCCGAAGAAGATGTACTGGCGACCGGACCGAATGATCTGCGAATACGAAGTCGATGGCGTCCAGTTACGAGAGGAGAAGTTCATTGCCGCAAATGACTCAGCTTGTTCGATCATCACCTCATCGACTCCGGTCACGCTGCGACTGGACGGTCAAAGTTTCTTTGGACGCCACAGCCTGACAAGCACTGCCACGATCAACTATGACGCAGATCACAATGCCATCCATATCGTCGAAGGGGGCACGACGAAGTGCCAGCCTGAAACAGATCGTTCTGAAGATGTTGGCCCGATCATGTATCAGGGCATGAGCACCGTTCTCGCCGCGTCCCGTAACTTCGCCACGAGCCACAAGTTCGCAAAGGGCGAGCATGGCGAGATGCAGTATGAATTCGAAGTGCCCTGCGACAGCAAAGGAGTCGCACTGGTGTGGGCGATGCACGATGACCACGGGCGGGCACTGAAAGATGCGATGGAAGTGCTCCGCGAGCCGCGTGAGGCACTACTCGCAAAGACGCGCGAGATGAATCGTCAACTGAGCGAAGAGATTCCATACTTTCGCTGCTCGGATCGGAAGTTCGAAGACATCTACTACTACCTTTGGTCGCTGTACCTGATGTACGACATTGATGTCGGGCGCGGAATGGAGATGGAGCCGCACACGCAGACAGCTGTCAACAATTTTCTCGGCATGCATCGCTACGACGCAACGTTCCAAATCAAAGTGGGAGCGTGGACGAACGACAAGTCGCATTACGCGTATGGAAACGTGCTGACATGGAAGCATCTCTTCGAGAACGGTCACTACAAACGATCACCGAACGGATCGATCGCACTAGCTGACAACAAGGGGACGACATGGCACTCAGGTGTGTACGGCAATGAGTTGTCAGAGCATGTCCTCGGAGCGTGGCAGATCTACCAGCACACGGGCGATGTCAAGTTCTTAAGCGACTGTTACGAAGGCTATTTCCGAGAAGTGTTTCGCGAGCGAATCTCCCCTTTCTTCTCGAATCACTTTGAAGTGGTGGAAGCCCTGATCGCGATGGCTCGCGTCACTGGCCATGTCGAGGATGTCGAACATTGGGAACGGATGGTGCCAGTCGGTCTGGACCAAATTCGAACGTGGTTCGATCAGCGTTGGCAGGTAAATGGTCACGAACATTTCTTCGGTGGACCACAGAACGGGATGCTGATGACAACTGGATTCTGGCACATGCGTTCGAAGCACTTCCCGCGGGATTACGCTTTGAAGATGACCCGGTCATGGGCCCTTGATGGAGATAAGGGGTTTTACGGCGACGACGATTTCTTTCCTCTGGCCATGTCACGCCAAGCTATGAAGACATTCGATACAAAAGTGGACCACTCATTTGGCTACACACCGGACACCGCATATTTCATGCTCGATGGCATGTTTCGTCAGCATCTTGGCGATCCGGCGTGGCGACTGACGTTGAATCATCTGGCCCACTACAACTTCAGTTCTGACTGGAAAATCCCGGTCGCACCGGAAGCGTACACGCGAAGTGGCAAACGGTTTGGAGACCAGTACTCGAACTTCAACGCGGGCAAACTCCTTTTGTACCTCGAAGGACTCGCAGGACTGGAGTATTCAGTCCCGGAAAAAAATCTCGTCGTACACGACACAATGCCCACAAACTGGAAGTGGATGGAAGTCCGCGTGCCGATCAAGATGCCGGGCGAGAAGAAGACTCGCTGGCCAGTGATTCGGTATGAACGAACAGAGGTTAAGAACGAGGATGGGAGCGGGAGCGAGATAACCAAGTCGATCCGAGTCACAGACTGCCCGCTGCAAATCACCATTGAGCCTTGGTCAGAAGAAAAACGCGTGATTCGTTCTGCCATACAACCAGCCAATGGCGGGGAACGAACAGCATCCAACTACCCGCACTCTACCAGATACGCTTTTGATGCCTCGCAATCAACGGCTTACGTAAAACTCCGTCTGGACGCCACTTCGGCGAGTAGATGAGACCATGAATTCTCCCATCATTTAGCGGGCAATGATGACGCCGCTTGAAATAATACTGCGATGGAAATGACAAGACCCTCGGCCATAATGATGCCTGTGACCGAGGGTTAATGAAGAGAATGGTTCGGATGACCGACCAAAAGCTCCCACGACGGACTCAAACCAAGTTTACACACGAGGCAAGGATAGTGGACAGTGAAACTCCATAAGCAATTGGAAGGAAACCATTTACGAATTCATGCCCCAAAACCGCACAAACTGATTGAACTTTTTGACACCAGCGATTCACACCGAAAAGCCCACGAAAAAAGCCGCTGATCAAACTTGATCAGCGGCTTTTGATTCTTAAGTGGAGGATAAGGGACTTGAACAAAAGCCTTCCTACTGCAGTGATACGTCAATCAGTGTTCGGAGTGTCCCACTTGTGTCCCAAATGAGTGAGAACAGTGTTTTATGGAATGACCTGCGCAACCTTATTGCCGACTGTCCAGACCTGTCTTC
>CALDJX010000693.1 GCA_937899075.1 uncultured Planctomyces sp.
CTTGGGGATTTCGTCACATGAAAACACCAAAGCCCCGAATGGGGCGGCCCTACTCACTGATGTTTACAGGGTAGGAACGCCCCGTTGGGGCTCCAGCAGTTAGCGAAATCGTACCCCGGACTACGTCCGGGGCTATCAAAGGGCTGGCCCGTTGGGCCGATTTTGAATTCTCTACTTATGAATAAACGACAGATTCCCGCCTGCGCGGGAATGACGAAGTTGGAAATCGGGAAACTGAACCGGGCCTATTCCTGAGATGAACGCTCGGGCGAAGACACCGGAAAACCTACTTACCCAGGCAGATGACGGTTCCGTCTTCGGTAGCCAGGAAGAGCTGGCCTCGGGCGGCGGCCATGCCGTCCCAGATGGGGAGCGATTCGAGCGTCATGCTCGATATGGTCGATCCATCTTTCGCGGAAACAGCTCGGAGCAGTGAACCTTCTGAACCGTTCAACAGGGCGTCCTGTCTGGCGAGCACGGCGTCAACGGAGACGTCGCGGTTCTTCAGCTTCTCGAACGTTTCCGCTTCGTCGACGATGTCCGGCGGTCCGACGATGAACAGGTTGGAGCCGGCTTTGACCATTGCTCGCACAAACAGAGGTGCGTCCTTCGTCCAGTGAGGCTCGACGAACGAACCGGATGACTTGGCTCCGCCCTTCGCCGCGCCAGCGAAGTGCAACGCTTTTCCGGAACGCCCCACGACCGAGGTCGCTGCCACGATCGATCCATGATTCTCCAGGCCGGACTCGTCCTGCGCTTTTCCGCTGGTGAATGAACTGACGAAGACGGCTTGTCCCTTAAGCCGCTCAGGAGCTTCGATATTTTCTTCGACGTCTGCCGCAGTGAACGATCCGTGAATGACCTTCACATCGTCGATGACGCCCGTCATGCCGAAGGGCGATTGGTAATCCGCGACGGCGCTGCCGTCGTCGGCTCCAATTTCAATTGATTGAGCCGGAGTTTTCGGAATCAGTCCTTCGACTTTCGCGGAAGCGACCCTTGAGCCGTTCACGTAAAGCACGGCCTGTCCATCGCTGGTGATTGCTCCGGCGAGTTTCGCCCATTTGCCGACGACGGATTCTTTACTGGAAACCTGAACCAGCTTCTCGTTAATTCGGGCAGCGAACTGCGGTCGGCCTTTCTGGATAAACAGCGAGTACCCGTTCAGCGGGCCGCCGTGAGCAATAACGACTCCCTGAGGTTTCTCAACGTTGGTCCATGCTTCCACGAAAATCGATTTGTTCGTCGGGTCGATTTTCTTCGACAAAGGAACTCGAACCATCGCGGAGCTACTGGCTTTGCCTCGCCGAACAGACTTGGCTGATTCGGGAACGACCGGTGCTTCGCGAGGTGCGGAGAAGAGTTGGTGTTCGAGAACCGTCGTCCATTTAAGGTGTTCAGGTTTACGACCGAAGCCGTAAACATTGTCTTCGTCGAAGACAAGAATTCTTCCCGACGGAGCGAACTTGCCTGCCTGGTAGTAACCCGCGTGGCCGCCGGCAAAGCTCTTGCCGTAAACCCAGTAGGAACGATGGAACCAGGTATCGTCCAGGAAGCCCATCGGAGCGAAGAGGTGAGCGTGCTTGCCGGCATGAACCGATGCCTGGCCAGCGAAGTCGCCCGAGTTTGGTCCGATGTCGTATCGCTTGCCTTCCTGATCGAGCCGCTGCGATTTCATGTAAACGTTTTCGCCATCGCTCGACAGAATGTCCGGCAGACCGACCGGCATCTGCAGCGTCTCGTGACGCATTTGCAGGTTCTTGCCGGTTTCGGGATCGATCTCGTCGATAATCGATTCGGCCACCATGCTGCCGGTTCGAGCGTCGAGTTTCAGGAATCGCAGGCCGCCGTCCAGGAAGTTCGATCGGCCGGCGACTCCAAAGACGAATCCGTTTTGAACAAGCACGCTGCCGTGGACCGGCCAGACGGATTCGAGCTGTTCGAAGGCCATGAGTCGACGATCTTCCGGAGCAGCGAGGTATCGCCAGATCAGCTCTCCGTCCGTCGCGCGGACGCAGTAGATCCAGCCGTCGTTGCCTCCGAAGTAAACTCGCCCGTCTTCGATCGTAGGCGGCGAGTCAACTCGGCTGTCGGCAGTGAAGGTCCAGGCTATTTCACCGGTCTTTGTGTCGAGGGCGTGGACTCGGTGTTCATCGATCTGCGCGACGAAAAGTTTTCCTTCAGCGACAGTCACGGCTGACAGTGGACCGCCGATCTTCGTGGTCCACTTCTTCGCGAGTTCTGTCGGGACGCTGGCGGACGATGTTCCGCTGCGAGCTTCGTCATGTCGGAACGTCGGCCAGTCGTCTAAGACGTCGGATGCGGCGATTGAATCTCCGAACGCTGGGCCTTTCACGAGTCGGGTTTCTTCGGCCACGTCCTTGGGTGGCTCTCGCGATACGGTTGCGGGAGCGAGAGCGTTGAAGCCGTACAGTTTGGCTTCCGGGTAGCACGCACAGTTATGCGGCGGAGCGTAAACCAGGCCGTTGCACGGCATGACTCCGTAGAGACAGCCGCCTCGCACCCAGTGGTTGATGTCCCAGCTCTTCTTTTCCGTATCGACGAATTCGATGCCGGTTCGCGATGGCATGATGAATTTTTCAGTCGCCTTCGCGATGTAGCAGCGATGGTGGAACCAGTACGCGCTGACGTCGGGCGGGAAGGTGATCTTCACTTCGCCGGTTTTGTAATCGCGTGCGGTGAAGGCGCCCGAGTCGCCTCCGCTGGTCGTCGGAGCTGACCAGACCATGTCCCTGACAATGAGCAGGTCTTCCGGCGATTGGTAACCCGATCGATCGTGCGGTGCGTCCCACAGAACTTTTCCGGTTTTCACGTCGAACGCTTTCATCGTGCGCTCACCGCCGGCGTAAAGCAGGACGCCTTTGTGAATGACGAGTCGCGGCCCGAAGTTGTAGGTGATGGTGCGGCGTCGCGCGGCGGGTTCGGAACTCCACTCCATGTCGCCGGTTGTTCGGTTGAGGCAGACGACTTTCTCACCGTCGTGCAGATAAACCCGTTCGGCGTCAGCGGTGAGCGTCAGCGGTGCAACCTGCGTGCGGCGCGTCCAGTTTGTCTTGCCGGACTTTGCGTCGACGGACATGACGATGACGGGTTTTTCGTTCCAGCGCCAGTTCTTGCCGACGTCGCTCTGATCGCCGACGACTGGGTTGATCGGTGCGTACTTAACGAGGTCCGACTCTTCCTTATTAACGGTCAGGAAAAGCGTTCCGTTTTCGTGAAGGATTTCTTCGGTCGCTCCCGTGTCCTTATAAGTGCGAAGGATTTCTCCGGTCGCGGCGTCGATGGCGGACAGCGGAGCGTCGATGCCCAGCGTGGCGTAAACTTCGTCGTCAGTCGCGACCAGGCGTCGGGCAAGCTGAGTCGGACCACTTTTCAGCGGCCACAGATGGCTGTGCCATTTCGGGATGTCCTGTTTCCAGAGGATCGATCCGTTGAAAGCGTCGCGGCCGACGAGCTTCCAGCTTGGCGGGAGCTGAATCGACACTCGCGAGCCCTCGTCCATGATGTAGAACAGCCGGCCGGCGGCTGAGACCAGAGCACTCATACTGGCCATGCGGTCGTGGTGTCGCGACCAGCGAGGGCTGCCCAGCCATTGCAGATGCCGGGGCGGGCCGACGGCCGTGTCCTGAGCGACGGCGTTGTTGCTCGCGCTGTGCAGGTAGTGAGTCCAGTCGTCGATGTTTCCTGGACGAGGTTTGACGACCTTTTTCCATTCGTCGCGGTTGCGGACAAACGCGACGCCGTTGGGGGTCAGAGCTCGAAGAATCTCGGCGTTTGAAATGCCGCTGCGATCTTCGATGATCATCAGATTGACGAGGTTCTCGATGTACGGCAGCCGTTCACCGGTCAGCAGCCCGACCGAGACTTCTCCGTAAACTCCGATCTTCTGCAGAGCCGTTCGAGTAGCTTCGACTTTTTGAATGTCGCGATCGATGCCGTGGACCTGGTAACGGCTGTTGATCTTCAACGCGGCCGTCAGCTTGCCATCGCTGAGTCCGACATGGACGACCAGCCCGCCTTTGATGCCGGATTGTTCAACCAGCTTCGCGGCTTCGGTCGCCGAAACGGGAGCCGCTTTTGCGACTGATCGGTCGGGGTTGAGACTCGGAACAAGCAGCGTCAACAGAACAAGCAGCGTGGTTGATAAGTGATTCATCGCACAATATCTCCGGAAAGTTCAAACACGGCAGAAACCACGTATGCCGTGGGTCGGAGATCTGAACTGGTCTGGACTGAGATTGCAAATCTACGCCCGAAGATGCGCGATGAGTCCTGAAGACTAAATGGGTGGCACAGCCAGCATGGCTGTGTGCCGCAGGCACAGGATGCCTCATCATTAGCGTACGATGATTTGAAAGTCTTGTTTTCGATTGAGCACTCACGATCGAACATCCTGTCGCTCCGCGACACAGCCATTCTGGCTGTGCCACCCGTTCAGACATCGGGCAGAATTTGAACCGCAGATGGACGCAGAGAAACGCAGATATTTTGCTTGCCTGAAAATCTGCGTTTCTCTGCGTCCATCTGCGGCTAACTTTCATAAGAACAAGAAGTCAGACTCTGTCGGAAACTCGGAATAATTCGCGGGTCGAGCGTTTCTCAGAATCTGGCAAATTCGTACTAAGACGTCGGTTGCTGGCTCGTCATTGAGGCTGCACGACTCAGCGGTGCGGTTGTTATTCGCAGCGAGTTGCGGGAATCAGCGATCGCCTGAACGGGACATGAAAGTCCGGGGACGATGATGAACAACGGGCAGGTCAGCCAGTCCGAGTGGGTCCGGGAGGCTCTTCTTAAGTTTGAAGGGCCGCTGGTTCGTTATGCGCAGCGAATCACCGGTGAGCTGGAGCTGGCTCGCGACGTCGTGCAGGAAACCTTCCTCAAACTCTGTCGGCAGGATCGAGCGGAAGTGGACGGCCATCTTTCTCAGTGGTTGTTCACCGTCTGCCGCAACAGAGCTCTTGACGTTCAGCGAAAGGAGCGTCGGATGACGACGACCACTGCTCTTGATCAGCGAACCTCAGCCGCCGGAGACGACACACCGGACGCCGCGGCCGAACAGAAAGACTCGATGGCTCGAGTGCTTCAGCAGCTCGACCGACTGCCCGACAACCAGCAGGACGTCATTCGGCTGAAATTTCAAAACGAACTCAGCTATCGCGAGATATCCGAGATCACCGGCCTGACGGTTTCCAACGTCGGCTTCCTGCTGCACGTCGGTCTGAAACGCCTGCGTGAACTGATGCAGGTCGAGTTAGCGTGATCTGAGATTGAGAGAGGGAGTGATCGAGAGAGTGAGAGGCCGCGTTTTTCTCTCCGTCTCCCCATCACTCGTTCTCTCAATCTCCCGTTCTTCCCTCCACAACCACCCTCCCACCGGGAGATTCGAAATGACGAATCCAGCATTCAACCCCGACGATCCTCGTCTGACAGCCTTCGTGCTGGGCGAGATCGACGACAGTGACCGAGCAGAAATTGAACAGTTGCTTGA
>CALDJX010000694.1 GCA_937899075.1 uncultured Planctomyces sp.
CGACGTCGCCGGGCGTTACGAATCGATCTTCGGGATTTCGAGAAAGCATGCGATCAACGATGGAACTGAACTTGTGGTCAGAATCCGGAAGACAATCGGCAAGGCTCGGCGGGTCTTCAGTCGCGAGCGCTCTGATGCGTGAAAGCGGCGAGCGATTCTGAGCGGTCGCGTACGGTGCCGTGCCGGTCAGCATCTTGAACAGGGTTGCCCCGAGGCTGTAGATGTCGGCTCGAATGTCGACGTCGTGAGAATCGTTGCACTGTTCCGGGGCCATGTAGTCGACCGTGCCCATCATCTGACCGACCGTCGTCAACTCGCCGAGTCCTTCGTGCTGATCGGCCAGGAGTGCGAGTCCCAGATCCAGAATCTTGACCTGCCCGTCCTCGGTGACCATCAGGTTCGAAGGTTTGATGTCTCGATGCACGAGCTGGCGTTCGTGGACGTGCTGCAGGCCGATGGCTGCCTGCCGAATGATTTCAGAGGCATCCGGAATCGACAGCGGACCGTGGCGCTCAACGAGTTCAGAAACATCAAAGCCGTCAACAAACTCCATGGCCAGGAAGTGCTGACCGTCGTCTTCGCCGGCGTCGGTAGCTCGCACGATGGCCGGGTGATCAAGTTTTCCGATCGCCTTCATTTCGCGTTCGAAGCGAACGATAGCGTCGGCGTTTCTGATGCGGCGAGTCGGCAGCAACTTCAACGCAACGACTCGGTCGAGCTTCGTATGGATTGCTTTGTAGACAGTGCCCATGCCACCAGCTCCCAGAATGGAGATGAGTTTGTAATCGCGAACGACCTCTGGACTGTCGGCGTCGACGTGTCCCGGCAAATCGGATTCGCCATCCCGGCTGCTGGTGGGGGCTCCCTGATCGAGTTGGTTCTGTAGTTTCGCCATGCCGGCGAGGTATTCCGGCGTGCCCGTGATGCTTTGAGACGGCGGCATGCGTAAGTGATCAAGCATCGAATCGGCCGTCCCGTCGAGCGACGAAATCGTATCCTCGCAAGTGGCACAGGTTTCAAGGTGAGAGGCGACGCTGTCCCATTGTTCCTGCGGCATTCGCCCAAGGGCGTAATCACGCAGCTTGTCCGTTGATAGACACTCCTGAAGTGACTGGGTCATGGTTTTCCTCAGAGGTTGGCGGAAGGGAATGAACATGGTGGCTTTTAAACGGCTCCACCAACCTCAACGAAAGAGCGCGACAGCATTTTTTGAAAACTGTTGAAAGAAACCGGTAACTTGCTGGTCGGACACGGTTTAAAGATTCGGCAGGTCGCCGAGTTCTTCACGAAGTCGGCGTAGAACTCGAGACTTTGCCTGCCGCACGGAATTTGCCGTGATGCCGAGGTGAGCGGCGATTTCCGCCGTGGGCTCGTTTTCGACGGTCGATCGCCAGAACGCATTCCAGGTCCGATCTTCAAACTCAGCTTTCACCATGTCCATCGCCCGGTGCAGCAGCCCGCTGACTTCGCGCGGGCTGGTCACCGACATTGAATCGTCCGACAGTTGCTCCGACACAGCTGCCAACTCGGCGTAAGCATTCGTCCCGCCAGCGGCATCTGCAACCTGTCGGGCCTGCTTGCGGCAGAAGTCTCGGACCTTGTTTCTGGTGATCGTCCACAGCCAGCCGCGGAACGAATCGCTCTTGCGATTTTTCTTGAACTTGTGAACCGATTTCGAAACGGCCAGAAACACGTTCTGCATGACGTCCGAACTGTCGGCTGCGTTAAGGCCGGTTCTTTCACACCAGTGATAAACTAGCGGCCCGTATGTGGTGAGCAGTCGCTGCCACGCTTCGGGATCTTGACGCTGCACACGAGCAATCAGACTCGGCGACGTTGCACTGGCTGTTGAATGACCTGGTTTCACTCGATTGTTGCATTCTTATCGTGGCGCGAGGGAGACACCGTGAAAACACGATTTCAGTCTAAGAAATGCATCGTCGCGTTCGTTAGAACTGAATTAAACAGACGTCAGAGGATCAGTCCCATCGCAAAAGCACTGACGTGTCCGTCCACCGCATTCCAAACTTAGCGTGGAACTTAATAGTGGGTCGGTCGTGCTGAGTGAGAGCCGCAAACCGTCCGCATTGCCGATTTCGATCGAGCGTTACATTTTTAACGTTTCGGTCTTGCAGCTTCAAACTGGGAGCGTTAAAAAATTAACGACATGCGGCGAGTTCTCGTGTCGGGTGCCGTCTTGATGATTTTTCACAGCGGGGATTAATGATGTCCGAGCCGTCCGAACTCAGTCGCCGCGAGCGACAGATCATGGATGCTGTTTTTGTGCTGGGCGACGCGACGGTTAACAAAGTCGTCGAAACGATTCCCTCGCCGCCGACAGCGATGGCCGTCCGCAGGATGATGCACATCCTGGAAGAGAAGGGGCATCTCAAACGGCGAAAGAGTGGCCGGGAAGTCATCTACGTAGCTTGCCAGTCCAAAGGAAAAGCTGGACGCAGCGCACTTGAAAAGGTTCTGGCGACGTTCTTTGGTGGCTCGCTTGAAGAAGCACTGGCCGCGCATCTTCACTCTCGTAAAGACGGCGTCAGTGCTGAAGAGCGAAAGCGGTTGATTTCTTTAATTGATCAGGCACAGAAGGAGGGCCGTTGAGATGGATCGTGCATTATTCTTTGCTGGTGCGATGCTGGGTGCTTCGAGTCTGCTGCTGATCGACTCAGCAATCAAAGGCGCAGCTCTATTGTTAATCGCTACTGTCGTCGTGCTGTTGCTTCGTCGCGACTCGGCGGCGACGAGGCATTTTGTCTGGCTGGTGGCGGTCGTTGGTCTGCTGGTGGTGCCTGCGTTTTCCGCGGTGCTTCCGCAATGGCGAGTTCTGCCGGCCTGGGCGGTGATTTCTACTTCGCCATCGGTTGCCGATAGAGAGCCCGCTGAAATCGCGCCCGTCGAAATCGAGATGACTTCAGTTCCGGTTCAGACGACTCCGTCTCCGCAAGTGAGCTCGCCGCCGTTCGCTTTTGCGTCCGAAGAATTCTCCTCGGGGGACGGGGGGGTCGCAGATGGGCCCGTTCCGGAAACTCGCGAATTCGCGCGGCCTCTGTCTGTTATCGAGGAGATTGCTTCTGAGCCGGATAAACGGCAGCGGGGCATGCGTGATGTCCTGCCGGTGTTCTGGGCGATTGGTTTCGCTGTGCTGATGCTGCGTTTGTTGGCTGCTAGATTGATGTTGTGGAGCAGCGAACGTCGTGGAACTTTGGTCGTGATTTCGCAACGGTCTCGTCCCGATCCGCCGGCAGAAGCGTCATCCGACAGGATTGTCGATGCATTTCAAACGGCGTGTCGTCAGCTTGGCGTACGGCGACCGGTCAGCTTATTGATTCATTCGGAGCGGACAATTCCGGTGGTGTGGGGCATCATCAGGATTCGACTTCTGCTGCCAGAGTCCGCTTACAACTGGAGTGAGGAGCAGTTGCAGTCGGTGTTGCTTCACGAGCTGGGGCATATCAAACGTCGCGATTCGATGACGCAGTTGCTCGCGCAGATTGCGTGTGCTTTACACTGGTTCAATCCGGCTGTCTGGTTTGCCTCGTGGCGCATGCACGTCGAGCGTGAGCGAGCCTGTGACGATCTCGTTCTGGCCAACGGCGTCAAGCCCTCTGCCTACGCCGAGCATTTACTGGATGTGGCGACGCGACTTTCGCCAGCAAAATGGACGCAGGCCTGTGGACTCGCGATGGCGCGTAAATCCTCGCTGGAAGATCGGCTTGCCGCAGTGTTGAGTCAGAGTTCGAACCGACGGAGTGTTTCGTCGAGCGTCTCCGCACTGGCTTTGCTCGTTGGTTTCATCGTAGTCGTGCCGGTGGCGATGCTGAGCGCGACAGATGCTGTCCTGACCGATGAGACGGTCGCCGAAACAACAAACGATGCGTTTGTTGATGATGTGCCCGCGGCGGCCGTCACAACGAATGCGGATGCGTCAGACAAGACTTCTGTTGCGCCGGCTTCGGACACGCCAGTCGCGTCCCAAGTGGTTCTACCCGTTGCCGACGAACCATCAGAGATCCTGCCAAAGCACGAAGACGCTCACAAGCTGTTCAGGATCTGGCAGGCCAATGCGCGGACAAGTGGAAAGATTCCTGGGGCACAAATTGGGCGGCTTGGCGAGATGGTCAAGTACTTTAATCAGCTCAATAAGGACGAAGCCAAAGAGCTGGTCGCGAAGTTCGAAGCACTGTTGCCTCGGTTTGATGCAACGGTTGACTGGTCGCAGGCTGATGCTGTCGCCTTGTTGGACGACGTCACGGCGGTTCACCGGATTCCGGTGAGGAACACGTTGGACAACAGTGTGGAGCGAGCCATCCTGACCGGCGAACCTTTGCCGGCAGAACTCACAGACGCTCCGTGGGGCAAGCCAGCGGCCAACGGGTTGCGTGTGGCCTGGCATCTTTCGCCGCGACGTAAAGAGCATCGACTTGGGTCGGCGCTCAAGTCCCGCATCCTCGTTCACAATTCGGGTCAGGAAACAGTGTTCTTCATCATGCCGTCGTGGCAACAGTCCAGTACGCACACGGCGCATGATGCCGACGATAAGTCCATTAACGTGTCGTCGACTTACTGGACGACGATGGCCACTTTGAAGATTTACAGACTCGCACCAGGTGCCTATTGCGAAACACCGGCGCCGGCCATCGGCGTTGGTGCCAGCACCGAGGATGAGGACTGGGCAAACATTCGACCTGGTGCGTGGGTTGAGGCGAAGGCGGGTGACGACGTACGCCTGACGCCGGGACTGATCGAGGTGCGATACTCACCAGGTTCGGTTGGAACCAGGATTGTCAACGGCCGTCCGACGAACACCGATCCTAAAGACGCAGCGGAACTCTGGGATCGAATTGTAACCGAACGTCTTGATCGCGAGATGCCGCTGCCACCGAATGCCGCCGATCGCGAACAGCTGCTTCGCCGTGTGGTGCGCGATCTGTTTGGTGTGGATCCCGATCAGGGAGAAATCGATGCATACGTTACTGATCAATCACCCGGTGCGTTGCACCCGACCACGGGCCGCGAACTTCTAAAAGGAAGAGTGATGCGGTTGCGCAAGCTCTCGCCATTCACCGGGACTTTACCGTCGGGTGACATCACGTTCCGAGTGCTGGCTGCTGACCCGGAGGCAGCCAACAGACCGCGTGTCGCGACCGGCCCTGGATTTTTCAATCTCGCTGACAAACGACGATTGCATATTTCGCAATCACGCAATGGTGACCAACGGATCAACAGCGCGGAGATTCGTTTCTACTCATCCGATAAAGACACGCCAGCGCCCAAACCGTACGCCATCACGCTGCCTGAAGGACGACTCACGTATGGCATCGCCTGGGATCGTGATGCGACGGAACTGTGGGTCGTGCAGAAGGGAATGGTGCGGCGTTATGACTTTTCGAATCCCGCCGCGATCAAAGAAACCCGCTTCAACGACGGCGGTAATACCAATGTGCCCGAGCGATTCCGGGAAGCGATGAAAGCGGCGATGGACGTGCCCGGAGCGCCGG
>CALDJX010000695.1 GCA_937899075.1 uncultured Planctomyces sp.
TGGCGATAACGGCGGCCTTTGCCCTGGTCCTCGCCGGCTGCACGGACAGTGGTTCTGAATTCACGGAAGTCAGCCACGACGAGTCCGAAATCGGTCACGAAGATCACAGCGGCCACGGACACGGAGCTCACGGTCCGAACGGCGGCGAGATCGTCGAAGTCGGCAACGAAGAGTTCCACGCGGAAGTCGTCGTCGATGAGGGCAAGCATCGCATCGACGTGTTCATCCTCGGTTCCGATGCAAAAACCGCAAAGCCGATCGCAGCTTCAGAAATATCGATCAGCTTCAAACACGGCGACGTTGTGGAAGATTTCAAACTGGCAGCAGCAGCGCTCGACGGAGAACCGGAAGGGCAATCGTCAAAGTTTTCGATCACCGACGAAGAACTCTTCGAAGAACTGCACGAGCACTCTGAAGGTGCAACTCTTAGCTTTACGGATGGCGATCAGACGCTGACCGGAACGGTGAAACACTCA
Organism: uncultured Planctomyces sp.; assembly: GCA_937899075.1. Taxonomy (GTDB): domain Bacteria; phylum Planctomycetota; class Planctomycetia; order Planctomycetales; family Planctomycetaceae; genus JABMPE01. The sequence goes on from CALDJX010000695.1 coordinate 477, forward strand.
CACGACCATGAGGGTGAGCACGGCCACGAAGGTCATGGCGATGATGACCACGGCCACGACGATGGCGAAGAGGGACACAGCAAAGAGAACAAAGGCCCTGATGCCGATGTGACTGCTGAAGCTGACTCAAAAAACGATTCCGTGGAGACTTCCGCTGAAGCAACTAAAGAGTAGCGCCGAGTTTGCTCTCTCGATGAGCCCATTGCTGAGTGACGGGCCGAACGGCGACAACCTGTTCGGCTCCGGCGTTATTTTGACCGGCCGATGTTTGGTATCAACGACTGCCTGGACCGATAATCTCGTCCTGCGTTCAATGACTCAGGACAGATTCTGGAGCGACGAGATATGAAGAATTCCTATACGACTTTGCTGGCTCGAGGGGCCATCGCCGTGTGCTGTTTGACCATCCTTGCACTGCCAGCGGAAACGCGGCGAGCCAGGGCGGAAGATGCAGCAGCAAACGCTGCGTCGTTGGAAGCGGTTCGTTCGAAGGCCGTTCGATTTCTCAAGTTGACGCAATCCGCAGACGGAACGTGGACGACAGCCAACGTGCCCGGCATCACCGCGTTGTGCGTCACGTCGCTTTTGCAAAGCGGTATTCCAGCGGATGATCCGTCGGTCGCTCGCGGTCTGAAATTCCTGACAAGCCTCGTGCGAGACAACGGCGGAATTTACCACCCTCAAACTCAGCATCGGAATTACGAAACGAGCATCTCGGTACTCGCACTTTCCGCAGCGAACAAAGACGGTCAATACGACAAGATCATTCGTAACGCCGAGAAGTTTCTGCGAGGTTTGCAGTGGGACGAGGACGAAGAACAGAAACCTGAAGACCCCGGTTACGGCGGAGCCGGCTACGGCAAACACCAACGGCCAGACCTCTCCAACACTCAGTTTCTGCTCGAAGCACTGAAGACTGCCGGCGTCAAAGCCGACGACCCGGCCATGCAGAAGGCGCTGACGTTTGTCTCACGCTGCCAGAACCTCGAAACCGAGCACAACAACACTCCCTTCGCCGCGAAGATCGACGACGGCGGCTTCTACTACACACCGGCAGCGGGGGGGACTTCTCAAGCCGGAGTCGATGCCAACGGCGGGCTGCGATCTTACGCCAGCATGACTTACGCCGGTCTGAAGAGCATGATCTACGCCGGTGTGAAGAAGGATGACCCCCGTGTCAAAGCCGCCCTCACCTGGATCACGAAGCACTATTCGCTACGAGACAACCCAGGCATGGGCAAGCAGGGCCTTTACTACTACTACCACACGTTCGCGAAAACTTTGTCCGTGCTGGAAATCGACGAACTGAAAGACGCCGACGGAACGTCTCACAACTGGCGAGCGGAACTCGTCGCCACACTCGCGAAACAGCAAAAGGCTAACGGAAGCTGGATCAACGAAGCCGACCGCTGGTACGAAGGCGACCCGAATCTTGTCACCGCTTACGGGTTGCTGGCATTGTCACATTGCGAGCCTGCAAAGTAGGTCAGGCTCTGCCTGACGAAGTTGAGCGTTCGTCGGGCGTTCTTTTGCTGTGACCGCAAGCTGTCCCGGACTCCGTCAGGCAGAGCCTGACCTGTGAAGACTGAATCTCACTATGGAAAAAATTGAGCAACTTGGCGGACTGAACTGCCGCATCGTCCAGCAGGTCGACGGCGGGGAGCCGGAACTTGTCGTGATCCTGTGTCACGGATTCGGCGCTCCGGGAACAGACCTGGTCGGATTGGGCGCAGAGTTAATGCGATGCCAACCAAGATTGATGGAGGGCACTCAGTTCATCTTCCCCGAGGCTCCGTTGTCACTCGAAGAGTTCGGCGCTTTCGGAGGACGAGCGTGGTGGCCGCTGGACGTTGCAAAACTTAACGCGGCCATTGAAAGCGGCGAGTTCCGCGATCAGCGAAAGTACGACCCACCCGAACTGGCCAATGCTCGAAAACTGCTGACTGCCCTGGTTGATGAAGTGCGAGGCCGAACTGGCTTGCCGGCATCTCGGATTGTGCTGGGAGGATTCTCGCAGGGATCGATGCTGGCAACCGACGTTGCGTTGCGACTCGACGAGGCCCCCGGAGCGCTCTGCGTTTGGTCGGGCACTCTGCTGTGCGAAGATCAATGGTGGGAACTGGCGGCCAAACGCGGCCCGCTGAAGGTTCTGCAGAGTCACGGTACCGTCGACCCGATCCTGCCTTTCGAAGCGGCCACGTGGCTGCGTGATCTGTTCACCGAGTCCGGCTTCGATGTCGACTTCATCGAATTCCCGAACGTTCACACGATTCCCCGCGAAGCCGTGACGAAATTTGCGGAGCTGATTGTGGCACTGCTCGATGTTTGATTCTCGAAACGTCGACGGCTGATCAACCGGCACGATAACGGGCAAGCATTGCAGCGCTGCCTTCTCGAAGATTCTTCCAGCCGCTACTGAAGCGTTCCGCCTGCGACGGCTGGAAGAAGGTAAAGGCCACCAGCACCAGCCCAGCCGCAAAGAACAAAGATGTCGTGCGAAGCTGCTGGTCAGTCGCGAACGCTGTCAGAAGTGGCGAGTACCACTGCCCGGACGAGTGAGAAGTCGCGGAGTACTGCCTGGTGATTCGGCTTTGCAGCGTCAGGTTGTCCTGCAACGGAATCAGCTTCTCGCCAGGCCGCGTGGCGTCCAGATTGATCCTCGCCAGTTCTTCGAGCAGTCCGGGATCCTGTTCGAGTGACTCTTTGATTTTTCGCAGTTCGAAAACCTGCCGTTCAAGCCGCACGAGTTCGGTTTGACCCGTCACGTATTCGTCTTCCAGCTCGACGTACGTCGATAGTTTGGGAGCCATTGCCACGCCGCCGTACAGGATTCCAGCAACCAGAAGTTGTCCCCAGAACAGAAACGAAACGGACCACTGCAACAGCGAAGTCTCGTGGTGAGAATCACGCAATTGCTGAGTCTGCTGTTTTCGTGTCGGTTGGGGTGACTTTGCCATTGGCGAAATGCGGGCTTGATTTGAGGTGCTTTGAAATTCCGTCATTCCCGCGCAGGCGGGAAACTGTCGTTGATACATCAGTCGGTCAGGTGCCTTCGGCCCAACGGGCCATCTCTATGACAGCCCAAGGCATCGCCTTGGGAATTTAGTCATGGAAAAACGGCAAAGCCCCGAACGGGGCGGCCCTACTCGCTGATGTTTACAGGTTAGGAACGTGTCCAGAATAACTTCCCGAGTTCATACCAGCACGAAGCGCGAGTGAATTTGGAGTATTCACTCACTAGCTCGCGCTTCGTGCTGGTATCGGGAACTTATTTCCGACACGTTCCATAGGAACGCCCCGTTGGGGCTCAGTCAGTTAGCGAAATCGTACCCCGGACTACGTCCGGGGCTATCAAAGGGCTGGCCCGTTGGGCCGATTTTGAATTCTCGACTTTTGTATAGACAACTGGGTTCCCGCCTGCGCGGGAATGACGAACACGAAAACGTCTTACGTCAAACGAAAACAGCCCGACTGTCCAGGACAGTCGGGCTGAGAGATTTCGTCAGATTAATGACAAACCAGCATCGCTGGGTCTGAGACGATTACCTAATCGTCCCGCCGTATGTCGCGGCACCACCCAGAATCTCTTCAATGCGAAGAAGCTGGTTGTACTTGCAGATACGATCCGTACGACTGGCCGAACCCGTCTTGATCTGACCGGTTCCCAGCGCGACAGCCAGGTCGGCGATCGTGTTGTCTTCCGTTTCGCCCGACCGGTGACTCATGACCGAAGTGAAGCCGGCTCGGTGAGCCATCGACACGGCCTGAATGGTTTCGGTGAGTGTTCCGATCTGGTTGACCTTGATGAGAATGCTGTTTGCGATGCCCTCGTTGATTCCGCGAGCGAGTCGTTTCGGATTCGTCACGAACAGGTCGTCGCCGACAAGCTGACACTTGCTGCCAACAGCGTCGGTCAGCTTCTTCCAGCCATCCCAGTCGTCTTCGTCCAATGCGTCTTCGATCGAGCAGATCGGGTACTTATCGACCCAACCACTTAGCAGTTCGATCATCCCGTCAGAGTCCATCTTCTTGCCGTCCAGCGTGTAGGTGCCGGTGGCTGAGTCGTAAAGTTCGCTCGACGCACAATCGAGAGCAATCTTAACCTGCTCACCGAATGTGTAGCCGGCCTTCTCGACGGCGTCCGCGATGACCGAAATCGCTTCTTCGTTCGAACCAAGATTCGGAGCGAATCCACCTTCGTCACCGACGGCGGTGCTAAGATTTTTGCCGTGCAGAACGTTCTTCAGGCTATGGAAGATTTCGACACCGCAACGCAAAGCGTCGCTGAAGTTATCAAAGCCCAGGGGCATCACCATGAATTCCTGGAAGTCGATCGAGTTATTGGCGTGCTCGCCGCCGTTGATGATATTCATCATCGGAGCCGGCAGGCAGTTGGCACCGACTCCGCCGAGGTAACGGAACAGCGGAAGAAAGCTCAGCTGAGCACCAGCGTGAGCAGCCGCCAGTGAGCAAGCCAGGATCGCGTTGGCTCCCAGGCGAGACTTGTTTTCCGTTCCGTCGAGATCAAGCATCGTGGCGTCGAGCAAAGCCTGATCGAACACGTCGAGATCGATCAGCCGCGGAGCGATTTCGTCGTTGACGTTTTGAACCGCTTGCAGAACGCCTTTGCCAAGGTAGTAGTCTTTGCGGTCGGTGTCGCGAAGTTCGCACGCTTCGTGTTTTCCGGTGCTCGCTCCGCTGGGAACGGCAGCGCGACCGATCTGACCGTCTTCAAGAACAACATCGACTTCGACGGTGGGGTTTCCGCGGCTGTCGAGAATCTGTCGAGCGTGTACGCCTGCAATTGCACTCATGGCAATCAACCTTTCAATAAAACTCAGTCAGTCTGTTTGTCGCCTGTGTGATCCCGAACCGGTCCTTGAGCCTGTTTGAAACGCGACTCTGGAGGGCCTGGTACCACAGGCGGCGACGTGTCCGGAAACAAACAGCCCGGAATGTCAGCACGTCAATTCACGCAACTGCCTGCTGGCGATCCTCGCCTGCTGAGTCAGCAGCGGTCTGAAA
>CALDJX010000696.1 GCA_937899075.1 uncultured Planctomyces sp.
CTCAACCAACGCATTTTCACCGAACAACCGCAGCCTGCAGCTGATTACACCCGTTGGCTTGCCTTCGGGAGTTACTAGAACATTCGTCGGCTTCAGATCGCAGTGGACAATGTTCTGAGCGTGCGACGCCGCCAGAGCTTCGGCCAGACTCACCATCAGATCTTTGGACCATGTGGCGAATGTTTTTGCCGACCAGGCAGGAGCTGGAGAAGTGATCTTGTTTCGTGTTTGGACTTCGTCCCAGACCAGCCCTGCTGAAGTGGGGCGTCCGTTCCGTCCGGCAGCTTTGCGCACAACGTCGTGCAGTGTCGAACGACTCGTCAACGGCATGCAGATAGCAGTCATGCCGATTTCGGGAATCTGTCGCACGTAATGCACAGCACCAATTCCACTGTGCGTAAGAGTTGCGAGTGTGCGTGCTTCGTGAGTGTCCTGGCGACAGATTTTGACAGCGACTTTGCGGTTTTCGTAACCGAGTTCGCTCGCCACAAATACTCGTGAAAAGCCACCGCGGCCCAACGGTTCGACGAGTTTGAAGCCTGCAATCTGGTCGCCGACGGCTGGCCATTTGACGTTGTCTTCTTTCGGTGCCAGAACGCTCTGGAACCAGCCTGTCATTTCCTGCAGGGCACGTTCGAAGACAAGCGAGTCCAGCAGTTGCGAACGCACTTCCGGGAAACGTTCGGCGAAGTCAGAGGCCGACAGACTTTCGCCGGCATCCTGTCGTCCCTCAAATTCTGCGATCGCCAGTTCGACAATCGCGCGGGGCGAATCCAGCAGTAGCGGAAATCGAGCTACCGCCACATCAACACGAACAGGCTCATCTTCGGGCCAGTCCCACAGGACGTTACTGATGAGGCTGTGCTGTTCGACCGGCAATGTCGGTTCAAAATTTCGCTTGCCAGTTGACGCGGCGACGCTTTTTCTGAACTTCTGAAGAAAGCTAATCATGTTGCCTTGTTTCCGTTCGTATCGATTTCTGGCTTCCGGCGAAAATCTGGGTCAGCCTGCGTCACGATCCGAGTCTCGTCTGAAGATGTCACGGCACTGCTGAATTACCCGTCGGATTCCTCGAGCGCTTCGTTCAGTCTTTTCGGCGATTTCGTCGCTGGTGTGGCCTTGCCGGTGCAGGTCCATAATGGTTCGTTTTTCCGTCGAAAGCCCCTTCGTCCGGACGTCCCATTCGTCGTCAATGGCGATTGCTTGACTAGGTGTCAAATCACCGGTTGCCAGAGCACTCTGCCCGGGACCGTCCGCTTCCGGCAAATCGCATTCGCGGTAGACGTCGTTGCACTGAGCTCGCAGTTTTCGGTCGCGATCAATCAGTTTGTTGCCAGCGACCTTCGCGAGGTACTGCATCAGATGTTCTGGAGTTTCGATTTTTGCGACGCGATCAACATCCGAAAAAATCGACCCCCAGACGGACTGCATGCAATCTTCGGTTCCGTAGAGAATTCGCATTTTTCGAGTTCGGAATCGCCTGCGAATAGCACGAGTAACGTGCACACCGTACCGGTCGACGACGAGTTCGGCAGCAGAAGCGTCACCTTCGCCGAGCCGGCGCATTAGGGATTTGAAATCATCCATGCCGTCCATCATGAGGTCTTACCTGCAGTCAGAGGCTGTGAGTCGACAACCTCCGATTATCAGGTACATCCGCTCAAATGTTCAAGTCCACTATACCCTCGCATGAGCACAAGTTGCGCAATTCGGGCCGAGCTGAAAACTGGCTTCCATCGCGACGGGGAAAGATACTCGGTGCCGGTGAGTGGTTGTCGTCAGCTTCGTTACAGAGAAGGGTGACGTGAACCAGTTGCTCTGAGCCAAACGGTCCGATGAGCCCACGTCGCTCGTAACGGCCGATTCTGCGGCTTCAGCTGTTCAATTCTGCATGATGTGGCGTGGGAAATTCCCAGGCCTCGACAGCTACAATCGGAAAATTCCGTACAACCCCGACAATCGCTACAGATTAACAACTCAGACCGACGATAAATGCGGCAGAGTCATGATCTTGTGCGTGGATTGCCGCGCCAGGATCGCCTCCGCAACCACTGATTGTCAGGGACTGACTGATGCGGCGACATCTTTGCATCGCAATACTGCTGGGGACGGTTTCATTCTTTGGAACCGCGGGGTCTGCACAGTCTCAGGGGGTCTACCCTCCGGGAGCTGGCATGGGGCCTTACCCACCCGGTCCGGCAATGGGTGGCGGCCCTGCAGGTGATTATGCGGGAATGGGGCCTCAAGGTGGAGCTTACCCAAGCTACTACCAACCCCACCCGTCGATCAGCCCGTACGAACATGAATTCAACCAGATCGCCAATCGCGGCGGTATTTGGGAATCAGAATCTCAAAGCCGCATTGGTCTGCCGAGCCGGTGGAAGCTCCGCACCGAGTATGTCCGGATGAGGGCCGAGCGTGGCCGCAATCTCATCGGGAACCCCAATGCTCCAACTTATCGCGAACAGATCGCAACAACCCTTGAAAACGCAGGCACGGATCTCGACGACTACATCGACGCGTTGCGAGGTACCAACAACGGAGTCGGCTTCAACCTGTTCGATCCGGTCTCTGCCAAAGGGCTCGATCGACCCGAAATGCAGGGACTGCGTTTGACGCTTGAAGGCTCGAACTCGGACGGCTCGGGGATCGAACTTTGGGGCATCTGGGCCAGAGAGGGCGACAATGAATTCAACGCTCGCGATAATGTCGCTGCGAGCCGTGGAAACCAGCCAGCGTTCGTCGAATTGCTCATCGACGACCCGACGCTCTTTGCTCCGATCAACCCACCGGCAAACTTTCCGGACGGAAGCGAAGTTCTGCAGGCAAACCTTCTGAACCTTCGCGGAATCCCATTGGATGATGGAACGATTACCACGCTCTCTGATGGAACGACGTTCGGTGGGGCCAGTGCTGTGTATGACCTGGCTTTCCAGGTTCGGACAGACATCGAGATGTACGGGACCGGCCTTCGCTGGAAGTCGATGCCACTCTACAAGTCGGGCAGCATCAATATCAGACCCAACGCAGGGATTCGTTACACAGCATTCCGGGACATGTTTGGGTTCTACGGCCGAGACAGCGGAATTCTCTACGACGGTCAGACGGGCGGCAACCAGCCACCACTTCCAGACGTGAAGATTCATTCTCTGCCAAACGGCTTTGACGACGACGGTGACGGAATCGTCGACAACGCCGGAGTGATCGAAGATCAACTCGGCGGTGGTGGTGGTGGCGGAGGAGGTGGTGGTGCAGGTACGGCCAACTTCGTTTTCGCTGGCGACCCACTCATCTATCCGATCGCCTCGATTCTCGACAACGAAGTCGAATCTCACCTTGCAGGTCCTGAGGTTGGATTGAGCTACGACTTTGGAGGCGACAAGGGTTTCCGGCTTGGCGGTTCAACCAACTTCGGGCTGCTCATGAATTATCAGAAGATAAAACTGTCTGGAGACAACATCTTTGTGACCACTCGTCCGGCGGATCTGATTACCCCGTCGCAGACCGATGCGACTCCGAACGACTTCCGGGTTTCTGAAACTCATACCAGCGTCTCGCCGATGATCGAGCAGATGGTTTATGCGGAAGGGCCACTCTTCCAGTACCTTCCCGTGCTGAGACGATCGAAGATTCTGCGGAACGCCAACTTCCGAGCGGCCTATACCCTGACAATGATTGCAGAGATGACCCGAGCCAGTGACAGCATCATCTGGCAGGGCAACCCGTCGCAGAACATCTTCCCGGGAATTCAGACCTCGCGTTCAACGTTCCGAACGTCTTCCATGGACTTTGGTGTGACCTGGAGCTGGTAAGCGGCTGATTGCTGATCGGACAGTCCTGCAAAGCTGAAGCGGAGCTCGTCAGCCCCCGAGGTTGTTGGAAACTCGCTGGCCGAGTTCATCGGCCAATGCGAAACGACTGTGAGTCAGGCTGAGCTTTTCAACAGTCGCACGAATCGCTCGCGACTATTTGTTGGCGAGCGAAAACGCTCCGTCCCAGGATTCTGGCGGTTCGTTGCCGAGGGCGGCCATGTTGCGGAGCAGGAATTGCTTCGGACCGTCCTGGTCAGGAACACGCTTGAGAATTTCCATCGCGGACGACCATTTGCCTTCGGTCACTGCATCCAGTGCTGATTCGTAGTCGGCAATGACTTCGTCAGTGACCCATTCGAACTGGCCTCCGAGCGGCAGCAGGCCGAACACGGTCATCGGAGTGTCCATTCCCTTCGGACGGACTCGGGCCAGGCGACGGAGCTTTCCCTCCGAAGGCGGCAGATACATCTTTGCGTATTCGGCCGTTGGCTCATCGATACAAATCGGCAGATCAAACTGCTTGGTCATTGTTTCGAGCCGGGCTCCCTGGTTAACGACCGGGCCGAAGACTCCCACTTTCGCCTGCTGGTCCGTGCCAATTTGTCCGGCAAGTGCTCGCCCATGAGCCACGCCTAAACCGACCGAGAAGCCTTCCAGCAGACTGCCAGGCACGGCGATCTGGTTATAGAAGTGGGTGCAGATTCCGAGTGCCGCCTTGCACGCTGGCACTGGCCCTTCTTCAAGCTCTACTGGCCATCCCCAGAAGCCCAAAGCGGCGTCGCCCTGGAAGTCTGCAATCGCTCCGTCGCGCTGCAGGATGCCTTTGGCCATAACGTTCAATGCCGCACTGACGCTTCGCAACAGACTCAGTAGATCATCCTGCAACTCCTCTGACTTTTTCGAGAAGCCTCGCACATCGCAAAACAGAACCGAGATATTTTTCTCGGACGGCTCCAGCGTGTCACGCCCGTTCTGGTTGGTCAGTCCTTCGATGACTTTCGGAGAGAAGAAGGAACTCAACTGAGTTTTCTGTTCCTGCAGCAGGCGAACGTTTCGAATCGAACCAATGAACTGCGCGACCAGCTCGGTGAAACGCAGGTCGCCAGCCACATCTTCTTCGGTAACGATCAGGCCGCCGTCGGTCGTTCCTTTGCCGGAAACGTAAAGGCACCACCCCTGGCTGGACTCGCCAACGATTGGAGAACAGAACGCCCAGCCGAGCCCCGCACTGACTGTCGCTCCGCCTGCCGCTTCGTCGGGATCCCAAATGTGAATCACGCTGCTTTGAGACTTTAAAGCTCGCAGCAGAATTTTGCGGCTGGGACTGAACCGGCTGTTGAAGTTTTCCCGCGTCTCGACTCGCAACGTCAACGGCTTGGGAAACGAGTTGATTGAAGCCTCGTTTTTGGGGAGCTGTGTTTCGTCGAAGTGAGCGACCGCCACCGCTTCAGCAGGCGGAATTGCATCGAGAAGAAGCCGAGACAACAACGCTCCCAAATCTTCGTCCGTATGCGAACCCGAAATCAGACGCGGCAGTCGCGAGAGGATCTCCAACTGCAGTTCTGAATTCTTGAAGGCGACTTTACTCAGCTCTTCCTGGGAGTACGCGTACTCCTCCATGATCGAGCCGACGCCCTCGTCGAATTCAACGTTGACGGTGTCCTCCTCAGGTTCCTGCTTGACGACTGTGCGTTCGGAAATGTCTCCTGCCTGAAATTTCGTTTCGCCAATCTGAAACCAGTCGCCCGCAGAAAGGGTCACTTCCTTCATCATCTTGTTCTGATGAATCAGGGGATTGCGAGCCTGAGGGATCATGGAGACCCTCAGCACGCCGTTTTCCCAGCGGACGTCAGCATGCTCCCGCGAAATCGCACGATCCCACGGCACGGCCCAGCCCTCTTTAGGAGCTCTGCCAATTCGAACAACCTGACCCTCACGGATCGCCTTCTGCAGTCGTTGAGACGGGTCGGGGCCAGAAATACTGACTTGAAGCATCGACGCCGAAAACATGGATGACTCTGACATGCGGTTTCGTTTTCTTTTTGCGGAACGGCAAACAACGAAGGTGTTGATTCTGCCTGAACTCCGACATGGCCCCACTTGAAACGCACCTGACTCACGGTGCTGTTCGTTCTTCTGATTCTTCGCCAGTGACCCCGAAGGTCCGACCTCGCAGCCGTTGATGCAAGTGAAATTGCGGCTGTATTCATTCAGTTTTGAGCGAGCGAGCGTGATTGTGGCTGTCTCCGCTTCGAAACTCAAGCTGGAAACCATGTTCCTTCGCTGGTATCGCCAACCAGCCGCCCGAAACTGGATGTCCTTGATTTGGCCGTCGAGACATCTTGGGATCTGGCGGGTGGCCCCGGTTGCTCGCAACCGGGGCGGCGTAGCCGCAAGAGGTTTGCAGAGTTGAGTCTCGGACTTTCTCCTGTCGCTGCGCGACGCCGGTTCGCCTTGTTCCTACGCTCCGCGTGGGAACGGCGATTTTCGACGCTCCGCGTCGTCCGAATTAGAAAGCAGTTCTCGAACTCAAAGTTCTGGACGCAGAGCGTCCGAGGCTGCGTTCCCACGCGGAGCGTAGGAACGAGAATCTGCCCTCGCAGGATTGTGACCAGCATTTTGACAGTGACACGCCGACCGGGAATCCGTCAGAATTCCGCCGGACAAATATGACAGGGAGGTCATGATGAAAGTTACTGGAGTTATCCCCGCGCGGCTGCAGTCGTCGCGGTTGCCTGGCAAGCTGCTGCTGGCTGAAACCGGCCAGCCTCTGATTCAGCACACGTGGGAATCGGCGAGCTGTGCCTCAGTTCTCGCTGGCGAAAACGGCGACGAGCCGAATCTGCTCATCGCGACAGACAGCCTTCAAATTGCCGCGACGGTGACCGGATTCGGAGCGCGTGTCGAGATGACCGGTGACCATCCCAGCGGCACGGACCGGATCGCCGAAGTCGTCCGCAAATACCTGCCCGATTCCGACATCATCGTGAATATCCAGGGCGACGAGCCGGACATCGATCCGGAATCGATCAACAAGGTCGCTCAGTTGCTGATCGACAATCCGAATGCCGACATGGCGACGCTGTGCGCCCCGATCACCGACCCGGACATTCTGGACGATCCCGGCTGCGTTAAAGCTGTGTGCGCTGCAGACGGCCGAGCCCTCTATTTCAGCCGCTGCCGGGTGCCGTTTATGCGTGACGGCGACCGCGACGAGCGTCTGGCCGAGGGTTCGCCCTGGAAGCTGCACCTTGGGATTTACGCGTATCGGCGGAAATTTCTGCTGCATCTGGCCGAGCAGCCGCCATCGCCGCTTGAAGAACTGGAGAAACTGGAGCAGCTTCGCGCCCTCGAGCTGGGAGCAACCATTCAGATTGCCGAAGTCCCACATCGTTCAGTTGGAATCGACACTCCGGAAGATTATGCTCGCTTCGTCGCGGGGAGAAAGGCGGCCTGACCGGCACTTTTGCCCTCGCGAGTCTGAAAAACATCAACGTATCCGGAGACCCGGTACCCCGTTCGGGACCGGGTCTTCGCCGTTTGAGGGTGTCATGACGAAGCATATTTTCGTAACTGGTGGTGTGGTCAGTTCGCTCGGAAAAGGCCTGACGGCGGCTTCGGTCGCCATGCTGCTGGAACGTCGCGGCCTGCGAATCAAGATGCAGAAGCTCGACCCGTACCTCAACGTCGACCCCGGTACGATGAGCCCCTATCAGCACGGCGAAGTTTACGTGCTGGACGACGGCTCCGAGACCGACCTCGACCTCGGCCATTACGAACGTTTCACGAACAGCGTGCTGGACCGCGGCTCGAACTACACGTCCGGGCAGATTTATCAGAAGGTGATCGACAAGGAACGGCGCGGCGAGTACCTCGGCAAGACCGTGCAGGTCATCCCGCACGTCACGAACGAAATCAAAGCGTGCGTGCTGCGCGAAGCCGGGCCGGATGTCGACATCGTCATCACGGAACTCGGCGGAACGGTCGGCGATATTGAAAGCCTGCCATTCCTCGAAGCCATCCGTCAGATCCCGCTCGACGTCGGCAAAGAAAACTGCCTCTTCATTCACCTGACGCTGGTGCCGTATCTGCGAGCCGCTCGGGAAATGAAAACCAAGCCGACTCAACACAGCGTCGGCCAGCTTCGCGAGATCGGCATTCAGCCGGACATTCTGGTCGCCCGTTGCGAACGTCCGATGGGTCAGGAGAATCTCGAAAAGATCGCGATGTTCTGCAACGTCGAAAAGAAAGCCGTCATTGAAGAAGTCGACAAAACGGTTTCGATTTACGAAGTCCCGCAAGGACTCGTCGAACACGGCCTCGACCAGCTCATCGTCGAAAAGCTCGGCATGCACGCCGGCCATCTCGACATGGACGACTGGTTCGAACTGTTGAAACGAATCCGCAATCCGGATCACGAAGTCACAATCGCCGTCGTCGGAAAGTACATCGAGCATCGCGACGCGTATAAATCGATTTACGAATCGCTCGACCACGCCGGCTTCTCGCACTCGGCCAAAGTCATTGTGAAGCGGATCGAAGCCGAAGACCTTGCCGAACAAGGTCCGGAATCACTGCTGGCTGGCGTCGACGGAATCCTCGTGCCAGGCGGCTTCGGGATGCGAGGCATCGAAGGCAAGATCGAAGCCATTCGTTACGCCAGGCAGTGCGAGATTCCGTTCTTCGGAATCTGCCTCGGCATGCAGTGTGCCGTCGTTGAGTTTGCTCGAAGCGTGCTCGGACTCGAAGGAGCACAGAGCACCGAATTCACCGACTCAACCGATCACCCGGTCATCTGCCTGCTGGAAGATCAGAAAACCGTCACGAACAAAGGTGGGACCATGCGGCTGGGTGCTCAACCGTGCGTGCTGCAGGAAGGTTCGCTGGCAGCCAGACTTTACGACGACGAAGAGATCAGCGAACGACACCGTCACCGCTACGAATTCAATCCGGAATACAAAAAGCAGTTCATCGAAGCCGGTATGCAGATTTCCGGATCCAGCCCCAGCGGCCTGCTGGCCGAGATCGTCGAAATCCCGGATCACCCCTGGTTCCTGGCCGTGCAGTTCCACCCGGAATTCAAATCAAAACCGCTGGAACCACACCCGGTCTTCCGAGGTTTCATCGAAGCCGCCCTGCTCAGACACAAATCAAGAATGCAGGTCGGTGTGTAGCTACTGTCGACAAATGGTGAGGCAAATGATTGGCCGTTTAGCGATTATATCACTGATTCTCTCGTTGTGCAGTTGCAGCCAATCCACTGGCGATTTGACCAGAGTATTTGGGTATGGACGTTCGGTTGGCGCGTTTAAGCAAAGCACTTTGTTCGAAGCGTACCGCGCTGCCCCAATGGACGACCCAGACTCACAGGTAGATTCTCTGGAACAATTTCAATCAATTGGTCCTTCCGTAAGGGTGTAATCAGCTGCAGGCTGCGGTTATTCGTTGAAAATGCGTTGGTTGAGCGT
>CALDJX010000697.1 GCA_937899075.1 uncultured Planctomyces sp.
AAAAGCAACTGTTTGCGAAGTCGATCGTTAACCGAATCTGGTCGTGTTATTTCAATATCGGAATTGTTGAACCGCCGGACGATCTTTCAATGGCGAACCCGCCGAGCAATAAGGCGTTGCTTGATCACCTGGCAACCGGATTCGTGGCCAGCGGCTACGATCTGAAATGGGTCCATCGCCAGATCGCGAACAGTGCTACTTACCAGCGAACCTGGATGCCCAACGAAACGAATCGTCTGGACGAAAGAAACTTCAGCCACTCGATTCCTCGCCGCGTTCCAGCTGAGGTCGTTATGGATGCATTGATTGCCGCGACGTCTTCCGACGATGAATTCGCGACACTTCATCAGGACGTTCTGGATCGGAATATCGCCGAAGTGTCAGCCGGTGCTCGTTACAACGAAAACGCTAACAACTACGCGTTGTCCGTCTTCGGACGATCGATCCGCGAGTCGAACTGTGACTGTGACCGTTCTCAGGAGCCGAGCCTTCTTCAGACCGTTTTTCTGCAGAACGATTCCGAAATCTACAATCTGATTGATCGAGGACGAGGCGGCTGGATCAATCAGGTCGCGTCCGACCTCGACTTGCGGCAGACTCGGGTGGCTACAAGAGGCAACTCGAATTCTGCGAGGCAGGCGGCTTCGCTGCAGACTCAGATCAAGCGAGCGAAAGAGCTGCTGAAGAAGATGCAGCAGTCCAAAAACGAAAAGGGAATTTCTCAGGCACAACGTCGTCTGGACTCTATCCGGAAACAACTGGAAAAAGTCAGCCCACAAAGTGCGAGCGACACGGCTGGCTTCGCGCAGAAGGCCGATCCCGAAAAGCTTCGCGAGGCCGTGCGGGAAACTTACCTGCGTACGCTGAGCCGCGAACCGCAGAATGACGAACTCGATAAAGCACTTGCCTACGTCGAATCGTCCGATGACCAACTCAACGGCGTTCGCGATTTGTTGTGGGCTCTACTCAACACCAAAGAGTTCATCGTCAATCACTGATTGAACAAACAAACTGCTGGTTGGTCCTTACTTCGAAGCCGGCCAACACGACTCTCTTAATCTGAATACACAAAGCCATACCCGCCCACAGGGCACTCCTGAAAGGACTTTCTCATGACGCTTCATTCAAACTGCGAAGGTGCGACGCGACGTGATTTTCTCAAGGTTGGAGCCATTGGCGCCACCGGCCTGACGATGTCCAACTACCTGCGAATGGTTGAGGCCGGGCAGGTCAAAGAAGGTAAAGCCAAAGCGGCAATCTTCGTCAATTTGAACGGTGGTCCATCTCACATGGACACGTTCGATTTAAAGCCGCACGCACCCGATACTCATCGTGGCGAGTTCAACCCGATCGACACCAATGTACCGGGCATTCAGATTTCTGAGCATCTGCCGAAGCTCGCTCAGTGCCAGAACCTGTTCACCATTCTCCGCGGTGTGAGCCACACACTGGGTGCTCACCGCCTGGGTACTGAGTATGTCAACTCGGGGAACCGTCCACTGCCGTCGCTGGAGTATCCCGGTTACGGAGCTGTGATCAGCAAGGAAATGACTGCTCCTGCTGACATCCCATCCTTCGTCGCCATTCCAAAGAGTGCTCAGAAGCCGGGCTTCCTGGGAGTTCGGTACGCCGCATTGAACACCGGATCGACTCCGCAATTCGGGCAGCCTTACAGCGTTCGCGGAATCAAACTCGGCAACGGTGTAACGATTTCAGAAGTCGAAAAGCGACAGAGCCTGCTTCGCGATCTCGACACAACCTTCCGAAACGTCGAGAAGGACAATCAGCTTCTCGACGGCCTGGATCGATTCTCGCAGCAGGCTTACAACATGATCACGTCAAAGGCTTCGCGAGAAGCGTTCGACATCAGCCGCGAGCCGAAAGAATCCTCCAGCCTCTTTGGCGAGGACGGCTTCGATCAAAGCTGTTTGTTGGCGACTCGCCTTGTCGAAGCCGGTACTCGTTTCGTGACAATCACGCTGGGCGGTTGGGACACTCACCGTGATGGCTGGAACGCTCTTAAGAACCAGCGTCTGCCAGTTCTCGACAGCGGCCTTGCCGGTTTGTTCCAGTCTTTGGAACTTAAAGGCCTGCTTGAAACAACTACCGTTTTCGTCACGGGAGAATTCGGTCGAACGCCGAAGATCAATACCGAACGAGTCGGTCGAGACCATTACCCTCGCTGCATGTTCATGCTGATGGCTGGAGGCGGTGTTAAAGGCGGGCAGGTTCTTGGCGAATCTAACGATCTCGCCACCTTGCCAAAAGACGAAGTTGGTTACTCACCGGACGATGTTGCCGCGTCGCTCTATCACACGCTGGGTATCGATCATCACACCGAGTACGACACCAATACCGGCCGACCGATCATGGTTGTCCGAGATGGCAATGTCATCAACGAGCTGTTCAGCTAAATGGAAACCAAACATCCCGGACGTCACGCTGCTGATTTCCGGGATGTTTTTCTTTGCTGACAGAGTTTGTTGCGAAACTCACGTTATGTACGCCGGTTAGATACCGAGAGAAAACGACTCGACCTCTCGCTCCAGCAGAATCGAGTACATCTCTCGATGCCGGCAATGCAACTTTCAACTTGAGCTGCTGGTTTCATGTTCCGCTGAAGTCCTACGGGCCGAAGGCAGTTTTCGGCTTATCACTTTCTTAAGTATGTGGTCTGGAAACAGACGAAGGAGATTTCAAGATGAAGGCACTGAAGACTGTATTGATGCTGGCTCTGACTTTGGTTCTGGCAACGGGAGCTGTCGCTGAAGACGCAAAGAAGGGCGAAAAGGGGAAGGCGGCCGCCGCCAAAAAAGACGGCGCAGCCAAAAGGGGCGAGCGAAAAGCTCCAGGCGTCACAGCTCGCCTCGTTGGCAAGCTGGATCTGTCTGCTGAGCAGAAGGAAAAAGTTGCTGCGATCGACAAGGAATTTGCTGCTAAGGCTGCAGAAATCCAGAAGGCTTCCGATGCCGTTCTTACTAAAGAACAGATCGAAGCTCGCAACGCTGCAATGAAGTCCGCTCGTGCGTCGAAAGACAAAAGTCCTGAAGCTCGCAAGGCTGCCATGAAGTCAGTCCAGGATGCAGTGAAGTTGACCGACGACCAGAAAAAGAAGATGGCCGAAGTCAACAAGTCGCGTCAGGAGTTGAACGGCAAAGTGCTGGCCGCTCTGAAGAATGTTCTGACTGAAGAACAACAGAAGAGTCTCCCGAAAGCTGGCCGCGGTGAAGGTGGAAAAGGCAAGAAGCCAGAAGGTGCCAGGAAGCCAGCTGGCGACAAAAAGAAAAAGGGCGACGCTAAGAAAGACGCTGCTGAATAGTCCGTCAAATATTGTGACGTGACGCTTGAAGAATTTGGGCGGGTGCTGGAATCAGTTGATTCGGGCACCCGCCTTTTTCGTAAAGTCGTGGAGTAACGAAACTGGCGACAGCACATCTCTGCTCCGCATCAAGCGTCGAGTAAATGCGATCATGGAAGCTTCATGACAACTTGAAAACGAATGTCTCGCAATTTCCCACGTTGAATTATCGGGGCTGCGTATTCATGCCTTCACAGTCTCTTTCTGTCCGAAATTGACCTGCGAAGTCCGTTCGTCGTTATTCGCCCAATTGGTAGCTCGACTGGAAGTGCCTGCGCAGTTTTCTGCCGATCGTATTCACGGGAAATACATAATTCGCGACTTCAATTCGGTCGGAGGGGGCGTTACGAATCGCACTCATCTGAACCTGTGCCATCCCCTTCCCTGATCTCAGTGACCCCTCAGACCATGATTAACAGCGATTCAAACTGTGTTCCGCGACGTGGCTTCACCTTGATTGAACTACTCGTCGTCATTGCAATCATTGCGATTCTTGTCGCGTTGCTTCTGCCGGCCGTGCAGCAGGCACGTGAGGCGGCGAGACGTTCTCAGTGCAAAAGTAATCTGAAACAATTCGGCATTGCGCTGGCAAACTACCACGACATCCACCAGAAGTTCCCACCCGGTCATGGAAATTCTGGAGGCATTCAGGCAGGTGTCGCACCTGACGATGAAGGCTCAGCGGCTCATTGGGGATGGGGTGCTCATCTTTTGCCGCAACTCGACCAGGCAGGTTTGTTTGGTCAACTTAACGTTGGGAATATCGGTCTCGATACCGCGGTCGCAGATCCAACGATGCTGGCCGCGATGCAGAATCCACTGGCCGCGTATCGCTGCCCGTCAGACACCGCACCGGAGTTAAACACTGACCAGAAAGTCCCAAGCGGAGCGGCTGGCAATGATGACTGCACGGACGCCACATGTCAGGCTCTTGCCACATCCAACTACGTGGCCGCCAACGATAGCGACAACCTCGAAGCCGACAACTGGAACGGGATGTTCGGTCGAGTTAACCCGACTGCTGGCTGCACAAACTGCACGGCCCGATGCACTCAAATTCGAGATCTGACCGACGGGGCCAGCAACACAATTGCGATCGGCGAGCGTGCCTGGAAACTCGAAGGTCAGGCACTCCAGGCGGCCGTCGTCTTTGGGACAAACGGCGACGACGACAACGACAACAATCAGGGACTCAACTACGTGATGGCAACTGGCGGCCGCATCATCAATGACACATGCAATACATGTGACCGAGGCTTCAGCAGCATGCACACTGGCGGAGCGCAATTTCTGATGGCTGATGGCGCCGTTCGGTTTGTGAGCGAGAATCTTGATCACGACGTCAGCAATGGAGCGATCGATAGCGTGCTTGAAAAGCTGGTCGCCATTCAGGATGGCAACGAAATCGGCGACTTCTAAGCCGACTGGGAGCAACATCGGGCACCCACATCTTGTTTGGCAAGCTGAAACCGTTCGTACTCGCCCCGTTTATTCCGGAGACGGTCCGGTGGATTCGAGTTCGCCCTCGAGTAACTCACTGTCGTTGTCGTCGGAAGTTGGGACAGATTCAAAGTCGAAATCATCAACCTCGCTTCTGCCTCTGTCGTCTTCGCCGCTGTGTGAAGAATCAACATCTAACGGGTCGGCGTATGGCTGGAAAGTTTCCGAGCTTTCGTCTCCATCACCAGACGGTCCTCCGCCAGACGACTCGCTCCCCGCAGAGCCATCGTAGTTACCCGAATCGGATGATCCTTCCACTCCGTCTCCCCTGGACTTAACACAGCCAGCGGCTCCGGCTGAAGTAACTGTGTAGGACGTTCTTCTTCCATTTCCGGACCCCGCCTGGGGACGATGTGCCGCTGTCATGGCCGCAAGTGCTTCGGCCTCGCTATAGGCGCGAACGCATCTTGTGAATTGTCCGGCAGGCTCAAACACGAGTGACCCGGGGCTTGCCACGAACCGAGAGATCAAGATTGCCCATTCCTGTTTCCGGCCTCGCTCATCGACTCGTCGGTCTGGTCTTACAGGACTCTCTCCAGCCTGAGGTAGCTCTCCTGCAACCAGACTTCCAGTCAGTCGCGGTGCGGAGCGAGTTGTCGAAGATCGCGATTGAGCCTGCGACTTTGAGGGCTGCATTCGTCGACCGCCGCTGCGAGCAGTCTCGCGAGTTGGAGTTGGGTCGCTACCTTCTTTGCAGTTGGAAGTTCGCGACTTTCGCGTATCGAATGCCTGTCTGGCGAGTTCAGCAAACGGTTCAAGTGCCTTTGAATCGTCCGATGCCAGTCCGTCAAGCGGCAAACTCACTTCGTGTGTCGACTTGAAATGCGCCCAAATTACGACGCGAGTGTGCGGCACTTCTGGCGACTCCTTGAGCCGCAAACGCATTTCGGTCAATGAACCGAACGCGGATTCGAGCGACTTCGTTTTCGATGCAGAAAGCGAGGAAATGGATTCGTCTGTGGATACGCATTTGCCTGAAGCGAACCACGTTGTTCTTAAGCGAAACCCTTCTTCGTCCAACGAAAAGCTGTAGTCACGTGCGAGAAAACGTGTGAACGTCGCCTCACCTCGGACTGCCGTCCCATCGGACCTGGTCCAGATTTTGCGATGCTGAATCGCTCGCCAGTCGTCTGTGAGAATTGACGGCACTGTCAGACGCGTATCGTCGACCCGAAACGTGGCAGCTTCGGTTTGTCCCGCGACCATAGCTGCTGCGGCCACGAACGTCAGTAGTGTCACACGCCCTCGCGCTACGTGCCGCATCTGGCGGCGAGTCCAACCATTATCGAGTCTGAAACGAACTTTGAATGCGTGCATGAATTATTCCACCGCGCTGAATCTTGGCCCCGAGGCGTCACGTCTTTTCGCGTCTGCGTTAACTGCGATATAGCAGTCAGAGTATGCACAAACAGCTACTGGCTCAACATCGACGTTGGAATTGCCAATCAATTTCAGACACGTGCCAGGTGAATTCCACGGGGAGAAATGGCCCCCGCTCGGTATCTGGTCAGAGGGATTCTGGAAGTGGCAGCGTTAAACGTGTCGCTGCTTGCCGCCGGTCTGGACCGAACGTTTTACGGAGAGATGGACACCAGAACGATTACGAACTTCGCGAAGCACTCGCGTCACTTCTGGTTGCCTTGAAATACTATTTTGTCGACAACGGCGTCGGAGACTATTCATGGCGACTGAAATTCGAAATCATTGGTCGATCAGACTGCAACTTCAGATACGGCGAACTGTTCGGCATTGTCGCCCTCAACCTTAAATCAAAAGGTGACCACATGACTGACCCAAACAACGGCGGTTTCACCAGACGCGACCTTCTCAATCGAGCGGCCGGAGCGGCGGCGATTTCTACAGTTATTCCAACCCTGGCAGCGTCGGCTGCTGATTCGGGGAAAGCAGCAGTGAACGGTCGAATCAAACAGTCCGTCGTCTTCTGGTGTTTTAATGTCGCGGGCGACGAATGGGACATCGACAAAACCTGCAGGGTCGCCAGGGATCTTGGTTGTGTGTCGGTGGAAATCTGCGGCCCCGAAACCTGGCCGACTCTGAAGAAATACGGCCTGACGTGTGCGATCGCCCCCAACGGGATGACCGGCGCACCGTTCATGAAGGGGCTGAACAATCTCGATTACCACGACGAAGTCATCACTCGAACGAAAGAGATGATCGACAACTGCTCGGATGCCGGCTTCCCCAGCGTCATTGCCTTTACCGGTTACAAATGGCGAAAGGCCGAAGATCCAACCAGCGGCGAAATCCCACTGGAAGAAGGCATGGCCAACTGTGTTAAGGGCCTGAAGAAACTCGCCGCGTACGGCGAGAAGAAAGGCGTGAACGTCATCCTCGAACATCTCAACACTCGAGATGACTCGCACCCGATGAAAGGTCACCCAGGATATCAGGGAGACAACGTCGACCAGGTTGCTGACATGCTGCGCAGCGTCGGATCGGAACGCGTCAAACTTCTGTTCGACATCTACCATGTCCAGATCATGAACGGCGACGTCATCCGTCGAATCGGCCAGATGAAAGACATCATCGGCCATGTTCATACCGCCGGAAATCCTGGTCGAGCGGAACTCGACGACAAGCAGGAAATCCTCTTCCCGGCCATCATGCGGAAGCTGATTGAAATCGACTACAAAGGTTTCGTCGGTCAGGAATTCATCCCAACGCGAGACCCGCTGGCCGGTCTGACTGAAGCCGTCAAACTCTGCGACGTTTAACAGACGAGCCTGGTAACGCACGGCCGACAGATCCTTTTCTCGTGTGCCACTGGCTTTGACAGTGGCACACAATTTTACCAGACATGCTTTTGCATAGTCAGGCTTTGCGTTGGTCGACCGACGCGCCTTTCCAACCAAGAACTGAACAGTGGCACTATGAGAACCAGCAAAACGCTCGCGCGAATCCGCAACAACGAAACCGTCCGAATCTGTGCGCTCGGGCATTTTATTCCGGCCTACGTCAGGCATGCGGCCCACTTTGGCTTTGACTGCATCTGGCTGGACCTTGAGCATCGGCTGATCTCCGAGCGGGAAATCCAGTCGTTGCTGGCGTTCGCTCATCTTTCTGACATCGACATCATGGTGCGAGCGCCGACGCTCGAAAAAACCGGCCTGTATCGATACCTCGAAGACGGTGCCGCCGGGTTGATGATTCCTCATGTGTCGACACCCGAGAAAGCCGCGATGCTGGTCGACGCGGTGAAGTTTCCGCCGATCGGAAACCGAGGCATCGACGGCGCCGGACTCGACAGCGACTTCCTGATTGATGACTACGAAACGTTTCCTGATCGAGCCAACGAAGAGACGTTTCTGGTCGTGCAGATCGAAACTCCAGAAGCCGTCGCCAATGTGGACGCCATCGCCGCCACGCCCGGTGTTGACGGAATGTTTGTCGGCCCTGGCGATCTCGGTCTTCGCCTGAAGCATGACAAATCTGACCTGACGCTGGAGTCTGCGTTCGAGCAGGTCGCCGCGGCCGCCGCTCGTCACGGCAAAGCCTGGGGTTGCCCGGTTGGAACAAAAGCAGACCTTCAGAAACGACGCAGTCAAGGCGGACAGTTGCTCGCTCACGGCGGCGAGTTCCGTGCTCTGATGGATATGCTCGAAGCGAGCGCTGCGGACTTCGATTAAGAACCGTGTCGGAAATAAGTTCCTGACACCAGCACGAAGCGCGAGCGAGTAAAGACTCGAAATTCACTCGCTCGCGCTTCGTGCTGGTATGAAATCGGAAAGTTGTTCTGACACGATCGTAAGTCACGACCCAAAAATGATCGACATCAGTAGGCTGGAACAAGCGCCACGCAGTTCCGGTACTCTGACCGGACTTGACTCAAATGCCGGAACTGCGCGGTGCTTGTTCCAGCCTACGAACAGCTCACAAATTTCGAGAGTTCCGGCTGGATTCTTACATGGCATTCCACATCGACCGGCTGCTGTGCGACTCCGACCAGGCCGCGAGTTTGATCGAGGATGGTCAGACTGTCGCCTGTGGAGGGTTCGTCGGTGCTGCTCACCCCGAGGCTTTAACCGCTGCTATCGAACGACGGTTTCTTACCAAGGCCGGCCCGAGAAACCTGACTCTTGTTTACGGCGCGGGCCAGGGTGACGGGAAGTCGCGAGGACTCAATCATCTCGCCCATGAAGGACTTGTCCGGCGAGTTATCGGCGGGCACTGGGGACTTGTGCCAGGCCTCGGCCGACTGGCCATCGCGGGCAAAATCGAGGCGTACAATTTTCCGCAGGGAGTGATCTGCCAGTTGCTCCGGGACATCGCCGCGGGACGTCCCGGATGCATCACGCACGTTGGACTCGGCACGTTCATCGATCCCGTGAACGGTGGCGGTCGACTCAACGACACAACGACTGACGAGCTGGTTTCACGAGTTGAACTCGACGGCAAAACCTGGCTTTTCTACCGGGCGTTTCCG
>CALDJX010000698.1 GCA_937899075.1 uncultured Planctomyces sp.
CCTGCGCGGGAATGACGTGGCGGTTTTCCGGGAAGTTATTTCGGACACGTTCCTACGTATGCGAAGCACAGGGGCCAGGCATGAGGCAACACAATCAGCCAATGAAATCATCAGGCGTCTGAGGGGGCACCCTGTTTCGGGATGGTATTCGCAGGGTGGATGATTGAGCCTCAAGAACGACCAATTCAGCTTAACGATGCCGTGGGACTATTCGATTCCAGGCTCCGCCAGCAGTACCAGCTTCCGATCGACGCGTACGGGCTCCACGGTTCGGCGATCGCTCGGAATTCGGCATGAGACGTCGTATTCTCAAGACCGTATAGCTTGAGAATTCCGTTGCGCACGCCGAGATCGTCGACGGGGAAAACGTCCAGTCGACCGAGTGAGAACATCAGAAACATCTCCGCCGTCCAGCGTCCGATTCCGCGGACTTCGATCAGCGATTCGATGATCTCTTCATTCGCCAAACGGCCGATCGTCGAAAGCAGAATTTCGCCGGATTCAACTTTGTCCGCGAGATCGAGCATGTACTCAGCTTTGCGCTGCGAGCAACCAGCGCTCCGTAACTGGTCAATACCTAATGCGAGAAGGCTTGCCGGCGTGACTCGTTTGGAACCGGAGGCCGACTCGACCAATGCGACGACTCGATTACGGACAGTGCGAGCGGCGGCCGTCGAAATCTGCTGCGAAATGATCGACCGAACCAGCATCCAGAACCGATCACGTTCGCACTTCAGAGTGCATGGTCCAACGTGGTCGATGACGCGCCGCATGACCGGATCGACCTTGCGGAGATGTCGGACTGCCTGCTTGAGTCGTACTGATCTTGTTCCTGCTTGTGCCATTAGGACGGGCAATAAATCCCTGAAAGCAGGGTAAAGAAAAGACCACGGAATACACGGAAAGACACGGAATAACGACTTGCCTTCCGTGTCTTCCGTGGTCTTATCAAATCATCCTGAATTTCCGTTGATACGGACGGACTTCGTCAGGCAGAGCCTGACCTACTTCTGGTGGAGCCAGGTTTTGAGTTGTTGCTTCTGTGCGTCGGAAGGCTCTTTTGATACGGAGATTTTCCAGGACGCGGCGGGTTCTTCGCCGAGGACAAGTCGAAGTCGTTCGATGTGTTCCCGACGGGCGATCAGGACTTCGACGGACGCACCCGGCTGATACTGCTTCAGGCGAGTGGTCCAGTTGCCGGCCGTTACGCGGTACTGATCGATTGCCAGGATTTCATCGTCCACATTGAGGCCCGCCTCGAACGCCGGCGCGTCGCGCAGCACTTTCGTGACGACAAGTTTGCCGGACTTGTCTTCTGTCGTCAGACCGATCCAGGACTTCTTCTTCTCGTCAGGTTTCTCTTTGTCGGTCTTCACTTCGCCTTCTTCCGAAGTGGACGTCGGCTTCGAAAAATTCAGACCGTACCAGTCGAGAGCTTTTGAATAATCGAACTCCTCAACTCCATCAATGTAACGAGCGAACCAGTCCGAGAGGTCCGTCCCCGACACTCCCTCAACGATCGTTCGAAAGTCGTCGGGTGAGTAGCCCACGTCGCCAACGTGACGCTTGTAGAGAATTCTCATGACATCGTCGAGCGATTTTTTATCACCGGTGGCGGAACGGATCTCGGCGTCCAGCAGAAACGCGGCGACGGCACCTTTGTTGTAGTAGCTGACCTGGGCGTTGCTGGAATTTTCGTTCGGACGGTACAGCTTGATCCATGTGTCGTGTGAAGAATCGCTGAGACTTTGCACGTTGCGGCCGGGCGTCGTCTGTAACTTCTCGATCTGTTTTGAAACGGCTTCCAGATACTCCTTCTGAGAAATCAGGCCACAACGCGCGAGCTGAAGATCGTCGTAGTAACTCGTAATCCCTTCGGCGATCCACAGGCTGCGAAGATAGACTTCGTTTTCGTAGTCGTATTCGACGAGCGGTTTCGGGCGCAACCGGCGAACGTTCCATGTGTGGAAAAATTCGTGACTCGCCAGCCCCAACCAGCGGACATACTTTTCGCGATCCCGGTAGTACCACCGGCTGATCATCATGACCGTCGAGTTGTCATGTTCGAGGCCGCCGCCAGCTTCGACCAACAGATTGAAGAAGATGTATCGCGGGTACGGGACAACACCCCATAGCTTGTGATGTTCCGCGACGATTTTTTCGAGGTCGCGAGCTGTCGCGGCGCCGTCCCAGATTTCGCCTTCGCCAATACTGACCAGCAGGTGCTCGCGGTCACCGACTTTGAACGGGTAAATGTTGGGATTGCCGCAGAGGATCGGCGAATCCACCAGTTCGTCGAAGTCTTCGGCGATGAATGTTTGCTGGTCGCTCTTAACATTCGGCAGCGAACAGACGGCATGTTTCCACTCGTTGGGTAGTTCGACGCGAACCTGGTGTTTCTGTTTTCGTGCGTTGACGGGCGAGAGGAATGTCGACGCGCCGTTGAACAATGCGAAGTCGCGTTCGACCTGGTTGGTGCGAACGGTCATTTCGTTGCAGTACAGCTTGTACTTGACGACGACGGACTTCGCGTCGCCACACTTCACCAGCCAGCGGTTTTTGCGACTGCGTGAAACGGGCAAGTCCGCACCGTCGGCGGCGCTGGCAGAAATCGTCTCGACGTGACGAGCGTACTCGCGAATGAGGTACGAACCCGGAGTCCACGTGGGCATCATCAGTTCGAACTGTTGCTGCCCTCCGCTTTCGCAACGCAGCTCGATATCCGCGTAATGATTCTTCGCCTGCGGAAACCGAATGGTGTATTCGACCAAAGCTCCTTCAACGCCATCCGAAGTCAGCAAAGCAAGTCCTCCACAAATAAT
>CALDJX010000699.1 GCA_937899075.1 uncultured Planctomyces sp.
CGCGACCGTTCGCTCACGCGTTCCGCTACCCAACGGGAATCGCCATCGACGCCAAGGGCAACGTCTTCGCGACCGACAACCAGGGCGTGCAGAACACGTTCAACGAGCTGAACCATCTGCGCGACGGCTTCCACTTCGGTGTTCCGAAGAATCACGAGCAGGCTCTGAAAGTGGAAGCTCACCCGCCGGCGATTCAAATTCCGCACCCGTGGACTCGCAGCGTCAACGGCATCACGTTCCTGCCCGAGTCCTACCCTCAGAAAGGAATCGCCGGTCACGGAGTCGGCTGCGAATTCAACGGCAAACACCTGATCCGATTTACTCATCACGAGGTCGACGGAATTCTGCAGGGCGCGACTTACTTCCTGTCGAAGCCGGATTTCCCGGACGCCGATGCCAACTTCCTCGGCCCGCTGAGCATTACCACCGCGCCGAACGGAGACATTTACATCGGCAGCATTCACGACAGCGGCTGGCTCGGTGGCCAGAACACGGGCAGCATCGTCAAGCTGAAACCGTCGGGCGACCTGCCGAACGGCATCCAGGAAATTCAGGCAACGCACGACGGATTCGAGATCCGCTTTCAGAAGCCCGTCGACAAGACTGCGGCCGAGAATCCGAAAAGCTACTCACTCAGCGGCTACACCCGAGAGTGGAAAGGCGGTTACGCGACTCCGGATTCTGGAAGATTCCAACCGAAAGTCGAATCCGCAAAACTCTCCGCCGACGGAACCAACGTCCGCCTGAAAACCAGCGAGCTGAAAACGGGCTTCGTCTACGAGATCAACTGCCTGATCAAGAACGACGAGACGCCGCTCTGGCCATCCACGGGACATTACACACTGCACCGAATTCCGAAAGATTGACGGTGGGGCTCACGTCCTCGCTAACTGGCTGTATTTCCGAGAATATCATCGAAAACAGCGTCGACGTTGAAACACCGAGACATGGCTTCTTTATGGAGTCGATTTAAAAGTCGTTGGTCACAATAGTCTGCTCCATACGAAATCGACTCTACATCCTGATCCGTCCGAGACTCGGTGTATGCCAAGCCTTCCGGTGAGCCGTCCCAGCTTGGATAGACATAAAACGAATACCTTCCGGGGTCCTCTTCGGGGAATTCACCAGCCGTTGCGATGCGGGGGAGTCCATGTCGTTTCTGAATGGAAAATACATGCCCCCTGAATCGAAAATAGAACTCATTTGCTTCCCGTGCGACATCGCCAATCTCGTCAGGCGCGGCGAGAATCGCCTTCACTACCTGTTCAACTTTTGTATTCATAGGTTTTGTCTGCCCAAGATTCGAAGTCGAGCGTCATGATCAATTTCATCAAGAATACCATGCAACTTCGAAAGTAAATACCGCTTGTGTTTCTCGGTTAGCGACTTCGTTCCGAGATGATACTCGTGAAGCTCATCGACTAACTGCGCCAACTTTTCACTTTCTTCAGAGACCGCCGACAACGCCCCGCACAGATGTGCAACAAGATTCCTGATCTCCACTCTCTGTGTCTTTTCGTCATAGCTCAAACTATCAAGTCTCGTTAGGGCCTCGCGAACACGACTCATTCGGCGATCAAGGTGAGACGCCACGAGCATGTGAAACGCGAATGAGATTTGCTTTCGCTTCGCAATCAGCCCCCAAAGAGCAAGGAGCGATAGAAGAATTGTCAGGATATTGGAGATTAACCCAACAACCAGAACAATATCCCGTCGAGAGTCCCAGATGGCTTGCATTTAGATGTCCGCTCAAGCTCAAATTCACGGTTTCGCGAAAATCGATGTCGCTTCGGTGTTTCGAAATTATTCGCGGCACAACAGTAAACACACATATCCATCCTTGCCAGCCATCCAGGGCTAAATAGCAGAAAATCATTTGGAGTTACTTCACAAGTGGCCGTTATCGTTCAGAAGTTTGGTGGGACCAGCGTTGCTGATACGGACAAGATCCGAGCGGCAGCTAAGCGAGCGATGGATGCTCAGGCTCAGGGTAATCAGGTCGTCATGGTCGTTTCGGCCATGGGCAAGAGCACGGACCATCTGGTCGACCTCGCCGGCGAGCTGACCGAAACTCCGCCGGCTCGCGACATGGACATGCTGCTTTCAACAGGCGAGCAGGTCAGCGTTGCTCTGATGTCGATGGCGATTCACGAAATGGGCGGCAAGGCCGTCAGCATGACCGGATCGCAACTCGGAATCGCGACGGACGGCAACCACACCAAGGCGAAGATCCTGTCGATCTCGACTGAGCGAATTCGTGAGAAACTCGACGCAGGAAACATTGTCGTCGCATGCGGATTTCAGGGCGTGAACTCGGCTGGCGAAATCACAACGCTCGGCCGAGGCGGCAGTGATACTTCCGCCGTTGCACTCGCCGCCGCTCTTCGCCCCAGCCAGTGCATTATCCACACGGACGTCGACGGTGTTTACACGACCGACCCGCGGCTGGAAAAACGAGCCAGCAAGTTCAGCGAAGTCAGCTTTGAAGAAATGCTCGAACTGGCCGGAATGGGTGCCGGAGTCATGCACAGCCGCTCGATCGAAATCGGCAAGCGGTTCGGCATTCCGATCTACGTTCGCAGCAGCTTCGACGAAAAACCAGGCTCGTGGATTTACACCGACGAGCAAACTCCTCGACGCGCCGTCGCAGGCGCCGCCCTGCTCCGCAACGAGTGCCGTGTCACCGTGTCCAAAGTGCCGGATCGCCCCGGAGCCGCGCGAACAATCTTCTCGAAAATCGCTCGCAAGAATGTCGCCGTCGACATGATCGTCCAGAACGTCGCCGACGACGGTACGACGGATATTTCCTTCACCGTTCAGAAGGGCGACTTCCCGGACACGATCGCCGCTGCAAAAGTCGCGTCCAACGAAATCGGCGCAGGCGGAGTCGACTTTGAAAACGACGTCGCAAAGATTTCGATCGTCGGCCTGGGCATGGTCGATACGCCGGGCGTCGCCGCGAAGATGTTTGCAACGCTCGCCGATGCGGGCATCAACATTCTGATGATCACGACGAGCGAGATTAAGACGTCCGTGCTGGTCAGTCAGGAAGACGCCAACAAAGCTCTGAGCGTTGTTCACACGGCATTCGGCCTGCACGAACTGAACGACGACGGAGCGGAAGAACGACTGGCAAGATTCGCTACCGGAGTCGATGCCTCGAACGAGCCGATGACTCAGCTGGACATGGCCACAGCCAGCGACGACGGTCGCCACCTTGAACAGGTCACGATGGAATCGATTTCCGTGCACAGCGGCCAGTCGCTGATCAAAATCGGAGCGGTTCCGGACGAGCCCGGCTTTGCGGCAAACGTCTTTGGAAAGATTGGCGAAGCGAGCATCAACGTCGACATGATCGTGCAGGACGCCGGCACGAACGGGA
Source organism: uncultured Planctomyces sp. (assembly GCA_937899075.1). Taxonomy (GTDB): domain Bacteria; phylum Planctomycetota; class Planctomycetia; order Planctomycetales; family Planctomycetaceae; genus JABMPE01. The sequence goes on from CALDJX010000699.1 coordinate 3,383, forward strand.
AAACGAATATCGGTTTCACCGTCGAACGTGAAGACTTCGATCGGTGCGTCGCACTGCTGGAAGAAATCGCTCAGGACTCCGGCATCGGACCGGTCAGCTCCCTGAGGGACATTGCGAAGATATCGGTGGCCGGCGTCGGGCTGCGCAGCCACACCGACATTGCCGACCGACTGTTCAACTCACTGGCCGACGCAAATGTCAACGTCGCCCTGATCAACACCAGCGAAGTTCGCATCAACGTGATCGTCCGCCTGGCCGAAGCCCAGACCGCGAGAAAGGCTCTCGAACAGGAATTCGACGACGTCCTGGTCGGCGGCGACGAGTAGGTCAGGCTCTGCCTGACGGAGTTTCAGTCGCTGAGAAACGTGCGTGAAAAGTAAACCACGGAAGTCACGAAAAAACACGGAAGACGACCGACCTGGTTTCCGTGTAATTTCGTGACTTCCGTGGTCAAATCTTCTGGGCTAAGCAGAAATAGACTTCGTCAGGCGGAGCCTGACCTACGAAGTTACGCTCGTTGTTCGACTCCGAGTTCGTGGACGATTCCGACAAGGGCCTTGGCGTTTTCGGGAGGGACTTCGGGGAAGACTCCGTGGCCGAGGTTGAAGATGTGGCCCGTTGTGCCAGCGGCGTCGAGCACTGCCTTTGCTCGTGCTTTCAATGTGTCGAGGTCGGCCAAAAGCGAAACAGGGTCCATGTTGCCCTGCACGGCTCGGTCGTGGCCGAGCATTGTTCGGGCGTCGGCCATGTCCACTCGCCAATCCAGACCGACGATCTGACCGCCGGCTTCGGCCATGATCGGCAGCAGCGCCGGATTGCCGGTCAAGAAGTTGATGACCGGTGCGTCGGAAACTCCGTCGATTACCGCTTTGGTGTGAGGCAATACGAACTCACGATAGTCGGACGGTGACAGGCAACCAGCCCAACTGTCGAAGACTTGGACGGCCTGCACTCCGGCTTCGATTTGTGCGTTGAGATAACCGATCAGACTGCTCGTCAACGTTTCCATCAGAGCGTGCCATGCTCCGGGGTCGTTGTACATGATCCGTTTTGTGTTGAGATAATTTCTCGAACCGCCCCCTTCGATCGCGTACGAAGCCAGCGTAAACGGGGCACCGGCAAAGCCGAGCAGCGGAATATCTGCGGGCAACTCTTCCCGAACGAGCTTCACCGTGTCAAAAACGAAGTGCAGCGTCGACAGGTCTTCCAGCCGTTTCAGGCGATCGACTTCCGACGCCGTCTGAATCGGGTTGTGAATGACCGGGCCTTCGCCCTTCAGATACTCAAGTTCCATGCCCATCGGTTCGAGAATCGGCAGCAAGTCTGCAAAGAGGATCGCCGCGTCGACTCCGAGAATCCGCTGAGCGTCCAGTGTGACCTGCGCGGCGAGTTCCGGCGTCTTGCAGAGTTCGATGAACGTGACTTTGTTCCGAACTTCCATGTATTCGGGCAGGTATCGCCCGGCCTGTCGCATGATCCAGACGGGGGTTGTGTCGGTCGGTTCGTTATATGCCGCCTTCATGAAACGGCTGGCCCGAAGTTCGGGAGTAATCACAGTCTCTTCTCCAAACGTGCAAATGAGCTTTGAACAGGCAGAAATCGCCAGCTGAAGTTAAGCCAACGACGAGAACCTCGATCATCGGGTCGGTTCAGGACGGATTGTCGCGGGCAGGACCTCGCCAGACAACTCCACGACGATGCCACTCCACGATGGCTGCGTTGTTCGACTTGTGGGCACTTCAACGATTGACCTATGTTCCGAGCCGAAGTTGTCGACCGGCAAGGTCGTTCCCAAATTACCATCCAACGGCTGATTTCATGACGGACAACTCGGAAAATCGACAGCTGCAAGTCGTCAGGAAACGAGTGGAACCTGCCGGTTCCAATCACCGTCCGCACCACACGAAAGTCGAAAAGTTCTGGCTGGCAGGAAGCGTGCTGCTTTACGGTGGCGTCGGGCTGTTGATTCTGGCTGGCATCGACCAGGTTTCTTACCTCCCGTTTCCGATGCCGGAATTCTGGTATTCGAACCGAGGGTTCTGGCCCTTCCTAGGAATCCTGGCGATTCCATGCGGAATGGCTCTGCTCAAGCAAGAACCAAAGCTCAACTGGCAACCGACGCTCGGCGGACCGCGGTTTGGTTCGGTCGTCCTTTACACTCGAAATCGTTGCCACCTGTGTGACGACGCGAAGATCCTGCTTCGCACGTACGCCCGCTGGCTGCCGACGCCGGTTGAAGTCGACATCGACGGCGACGAGGAACTCAAGGAACAGTTCAATACGTGCGTGCCGGTCGTCGAAATCGACGGCAAAGTCCGCTTTCGAGGCATCGTCGACGAGATGCTGCTCAGACGGTTCATTGAAGGTTCGGAGCCGATCGAATGAGAACGCTCGGCATCTTCGCCAAGCAGCCGATCCCGGGTCGTGTCAAAACCCGCCTGGCCGCAGACTGGGGGAACGAACGAGCCGCCGCTCTTTACGAATGCTTCGTCCAGGATCTGCTCGGCAAGCTCGCGGTCGTTGGCGATCGGCGAGTGATCGGTTTTGCGCCAAACAGCGATGAAGCTCGACGATGGTTTACTGATGCTTCGGATCAAGCTGCTAAGGCGTCGTGGACTCTGTGGCCGCAGCCGGAACTCGACCTCGGCGACCGCATGGCAAGCTACTTTGAAACGTGGACCGAATCGGCCGAGCATCGCACAATTCTGATCGGCTCGGACAGTCCGTCGCTGCCGGCGGAGTATCTCGAACAAGCCTGGCAACTACTTGAAGAAAACGACTGCGTACTCGGTCCGGCGACAGACGGAGGCTACTACCTGATCGCCCTGCGAGGCACAGTCATCGACTTCGCAGCGCCGTTCAAAGGCGTCGAGTGGAGCACGGCCGGAGTGCTCTCGCAAACCGTCCAGCGTTTGAAGCAGCACGATCTTTCGCTGGGTCTGCTTCCGCCGTGGTACGACGTCGACTCTGCCGAAGCCGTCGTCACGCTCGCCGGACACCTGGCCGCGTCTGAACATGCAGGGAAGCCGTGTTTGCTACCAGCGACTCGGCGGTTCCTCAATGACCAATGACCAATGACCAATGACCAATGACGCCAAACGAAAACACCTCGACCGCTGCTTGCGATCGAGGTGTTTTTGAATTGAGATTCTGATCGCTCGACATCGCCAAAAATGCGAGCAACGAATCAGCGTCGAAATTATCGCTGCGAGATGACTCGCCCGGTTCGGTCACGACGCACTGGTTCTTCGGGGTTCGTCTCTTTCTTTTCGGCCTTGTCGACCGCTCGCTGCTTCGCTGCCGCGACAAGCTGCTGAGCATACGCCAGTTCGGCATAGCTGAATTGCGGAGTGTCGGGTCGAGCCAGACGGTTGAACTTCATTTGCGAAAGTTCCTGCCAGCTCTTGCCGTTGGCGATGTTCCACGCGGCGGCCTGAGCAACGTTCGTGTTGATCCGTCCCGTCGCGACGAGATTCAACAGTTCTTTGAGAATCGGATCCGTGCTCACGCTCTCGACCGGGTGAATCTTGTATTCCATTCGCAGGCTTGGTTCTGGCTTTCCGTACTCAAGGCAGACTGACGTAACGGCAAGTCGGACGACTTTTTCAGGCGGAATTGAGAAGAAGCCACCTCCACCACCAGCCGCTCCACCACCGGCACCGCCCTGCTGGCCACCACCCGCTCCGCCACCAGCACTCTGACCACCACCGCCACCGCCCTGCTGACCGCCGCCACCGCCCAGCCCACCGCCAAAACCACCCTGATTCAGGACGTGAACTCCGACGAACGATTCAGGCATCTGAACCGTGATCGTTTCCTTCGTCAGGTTTTCGATCAGCAGATTACCGGTTTTTGAATTCTTCTGAAGAAGCTTCGTGCTGAGCTGGCCGTCTTCCATTCCCTTGAACAGTTCGACGACCGGAGCATTCGGGTCGAGTTTCGGCTTGGTGATCTGGCCCTTCTTTGCGGCTTCCGCCGTGCCGACCGCGAGCAAACCAAGCGCCAACAGCGCCACACAGTGAGTTCGAACATGGAACATCATGAATCAATCCTTACGAGCTGAAAGCAGTATCGTCAGCAGGTGTGCCGGCGACAGTGTTTATCATCGCTGAACGGCTATCCCGAAAGTCAGCAGTCAGCCAGCGTGTTGAGTTAAGTCCCAAGAAGCAAACCACTCGCCGCGCCGGTACGACGCCAGTGATACTACCGCAACGGGAAAACGACCACCAACATGAAGTGCGTAACGCTGGCACGAATTCGAATCTTCGGGGTATGGTCACAACGTTCGCTGCAGGAAATTCCGAATCGGCGGGAACGTCTGGCTGGTGAACAATGGCAAAACAAACCCCCAAATCGTGCCAGGATTTAACGCTCAGTCAGAAAATGCAGGCTTGAACACAAGGCACCGGCGAATTCAGCAAATGGCGAGTTCGGGGCGTCAGCTTTGCCTTGGGTAAAGAAAATCACAAGAGATGAGGAACAGCAGGATCATGAAATCTCACACAGCAATCGCAGCCTGTCTGATCGGCGTACTGACGGGGGCAAACACGCTCGCGGCATCAAGCGAGCAGCCCAATGTCCTGCTGATCATGGCTGACGATCAGGGCTGGGGAGACGTTGCCTCGCACGGCGCCATGCATCTGCGAACTCCAGCTCTGGATGCGCTGGCAAAGTCGGGAGCTCGGTTTGGCCGTTTCTACGTGAGTCCGGTCTGCGCGCCGACTCGCGCAAGCCTGCTGACGGGACGGTACTCGCTGCGCACGGGAGTCCGCGGTGTGACTCGTGGTTGGGAGAACATGCGGACCGAAGAGCTGACGATCGCTGAAAGTTTTCGCGACGCGGGTTACGCAACAGGCTGTTTCGGAAAGTGGCACAACGGCCGACATCTGCCTCTGCATCCAAACGGCCAGGGATTTGACGAGTTCGTTGGCTTCTGCGGAGGCCATTGGAATTCGTACTTCGACGCACCACTCGAACGGAACGGAATCCCTTTTCAAAGTAGCGGCTTTATCACGGACGTGCTGACCGACGAGGCGATCGCATTCATCGATCGGCAGGAAGATCAACCCTGGTTCTGCTACGTGCCGTACAACGCTCCGCATTCGCCGTGGCTGGTGCCCGACCGCTTCTTCGATCGTTACAAAGCCGCCGGTCTGGACGACACAACGGCCTGTGCGTACGCCATGATCGAAAACCTCGACAACAACATTGGACGACTGCTCGGTTCGCTGGATCGCTCGGGCACAAGCGAGAAGACGATCGTCGTTTTCCTGACCGACAACGGCCCCAACAGCGATCGATTTAACGGAGAAATGCGCGGCCGCAAGGGCTCGGTTCACGAAGGCGGAGTCCGCGTTCCTCTGTTCGTTCGCTGGCCAGGCAAGATCGCTCCTGGAACGACCGTCGCTCCGATTTGTGCGCACATTGATCTGCTGCCTACTCTGCTCGATGCATGCGGAATCTCTCGAAGCGATGGTCCGCCGCTCGATGGAGTCAGCGTGTGGCCACTGATTCAGAACTCGGTCAATCTGGTCGACTGGCCAGACCGGCCGTTATTCACCAGTCGCACATCAGGCGACGAGGTCTCGCTGGACGGAATCAAAGGAGCAGTTCGAACTCAGCGATGGAGAGCCACGTTCGAGAACAAACGGTGGAGCCTTTTTGACATGCAGGCAGACGCTGGTCAGAAGGACGATGTCGCAGCGAACCACCAGAACACAATGGCGAAGCTAAAGACCCGCTTCGAAGAGTGGCTGAAAGACGTGCATCCGGAGCATCCAACTGCCCCGTTAATCCCAATCCCACGGCAGGCCCAACTGAAGGGACGCACGGTGGAACTGCCGGCTCATGAAGCGATGCTCACGTCTCCGACCGGACGCGGAATCCGGTATGCAGGAACCTCTGGCTACGCCAACTCCTGGATCACCGACTGGTCTGACTCCGACGCCTCGATTTTTTGGAACGTTGACGTCCCGGAGACCGGGCAGTGGACGGCGAAAGTCCTCTATGCCTGCAAATCGGAAGATGCCGGTTGCCGATTCGAAATTGCGTGTGGAAACTCGACGCGGGAATTCGTTGTTTCAGAAAGCTATCAATCGAACTTTAACCATAGCGAAGAGCGAGTTCCTCCGTCGCCGCACTACGCAGTTCGCGACTGGCGGGAAGTTTCTGTCGGAAGTCTGACACTCAGTCGGGGACGACAGGAAATCCGGATCGTCGGTATCAGTCGTCCGGGACCTCACTTTGCTGAACTCAAGTCATTGCATTTAGAACCCACAAGATCCCCATCGAAATGAACAAAACACTCACACCTTCCCGGAAAAAACTGAGCTCTCAGCGTTCTCCACTGAACGAGGCGGCTGACTGAAAACCGCACGTGAATGCCGAATCCGGGCACATTCGTACAATGCGGCTTTTCGGCAAAACATTGGTCGTTGACATCTTTTGAAACCACTGATAGCGTAGCCTGTGCATACGTGATTCCGTCGCCATTTCATCTGTCTTCCCAATGGATTGCGTCACACTTCGCGTTTCATTTCACCTCGGCTGCTGAGTTGGATTTCTCCAATTCGGTCAGCGAGTATTCACGGTTGCAGTTTCCCTTTTGAACCGAGTCACCAATAGTGATTCACTGGCGCGATCCACTCAGAAGTTGATTCGAGTTCGCCACAAGTGGCTCGCGTCATATTTCCTGACAATCAAAAAGCGTCATTGAGGACACGCGAATATGCTTCACGCCGTGCTCAAAGTGGTCGGTGGAAAGCAGGATGGAAAACTCATCCCGCTCAACACAAAGAAGTTTCTCATCGGCCGAGAACAAGACTGTCACTTGCGACCTGGTAGCGAGTCAGTAAGTCGACATCACTGTGCAATCACGATCGATGATTTCACGGTTCGGGTACGGGACCTGGGCAGCTCGAACGGCACGAGTATCAACGGCAAACGAATTATCGGTGTCCACGAAGCCAATCCTGGTGACGCGCTGCAGGTCGGAAATTTGGATTTTGAAATCATCTTCAGCAAAGCCGGAACCCCAGTGCCTGCTGGTGCCGCTGAAAAAGGCGGCACATCATTCGCTTTGGATGACTTCAACCTCGAAGAAGTTGAGCCACTCTCCGACACCGCGATGATGGTTGGTGGCGACACTGCTGTAATCTCAAAAAAAGATCTCGAAGACGCTGCAGCCTCGGAGCAGGAACAAATTGCTTCCACCGAGGAACCGGCTTCTCCCGAAAACTCAGCCGAATCGGCTGCTTCTGGACAGCTGACCGAAACGCAGACAGACGGTCAACAACCAGCCGAAGCAACCAATGCAGCACCTGCTGATCCAGCCGAAGCATCACTGCCTGCGGCATCAGAAGTTGCACCGCCATCGGCAGAAGTAGCTCCACCACCGGCAGTAGACATGCCACCGGCGGCCCAGCAACAGCCGGGATATCCGCAACAGCCGGGGTATCCGCAACAGCCGGGGTATCCGCAACAACCGGGGTATGGCCAACAAATGCCGCAGCAGCCTTATCCATACGGAATGCCACAACCGGGAATGCCGGGCTACGGAATGCCTCAGCAGGGCTATCCATACGGCATGCCTCAGCAGGGCTATCCATACGGAATGGCTGGCTATGGGATGCCACAACAACCGCAAATGCCGGGCTATGGAATGCCGCAACCGGGGATGCCTTATCCGGCGCAGCAGATGCCGTATCCGGCGGCACAGCCAGTCGATGACTACGACGACGAGGAAGAAGACGAAGACCAGGAAACATCCTCAAAGATTCCTGAACCTCCAACGTCGCTCCCTGATCCTTCCGAGACTGGCGCCCGTGAGGAAGTCAAATCTGACGTCGACGACGGACCAAAAGTCGAGGCTCCAAATCCGGCAGCCGACATCCTGAAGAAATACATGGGCGGCCGTTAATCCGGACTTTGGTTCGGTGAGCGATCACCTCTTCAGAGAGTTACTTTCGGCATGGCAAATAGCCTGCTTAGGAACGTGTCGGCAACAATTCCCCGATTTCGTACCAGCACGACGCGCCAGCGAGTGGATTCTCAGCATTCACTCGCTGGCGCTTCGTGCTGGTATCGGGAACTTGATCTGAACGCATTCCTTAGGGCATGCGCGATCGCAGATTTCAGACAAGCTGTTTCCAAAGTCGGATCTCGTGGCGCGTCTCGCTTTGCCTGCCTGGAACAGCCCCACTCCATCCGGTGTCGGTCCCTGGTCTACAACGTGTAGCTGCTGCCCCGGTCCACGATGAGAATTTTGTGATTCCGGATAGGATTACGCGCAATCCTTACTAAACTGCTCGTCACTTCGGCGAGAGTCAGCACGGCGGCATCGTCGATATTGCTCGCGTCTGTCCAACCACTAAGCCGTTACGAGACAAGCAAACGATTGGAGCCACATCATGTCTGACGCCCAGGAAACCCAACGTCGCTACAAAGAGTTTCTCGACCTGATGCCCCTGACTTTAGCGCTCGCAGGGTTACCGCAAAGCGAACGCGGCAAGTACTACTCAGAAGAGCAGATTGAGTCGCGGCTGTTCGTCATGCGTCATGCCTACAAGGCAGCAAGAGGGCTCGCTCGCGAGCTGGTTGTGAAATAACGATCGGCCATACCAGCAAACGACTCATACAAACTGTGACGAATTCCTTGCTGCCGGAAAGTTCGCATCATCGAATCTGTTGTTCCGAGCAAAGGTCAGAAATCGCGGCCTCGTTGTCGATGTGCCGGACGTTGATCCCTTCGGCGATCAGCCGGCCAATCTTGTCGACCATCCCGTCGGAATCCATGAACCGCGTTCCGTCGGCGCTGCCCAAAGAAGTCTCTCCGCCCTGCAGAACGACGATCGCGTAAACGGCGAATCCGTTGCGTCGCATGTTGCCCAACGAGATCGCCGTTTCGGTGGTGACATCGCCGAGGATGGCAACAACCGTCGCGTCACGCGGCAATCGGCTGGTTGCTTCCATCAGGAGTTCAGCAAACGACAAGCCGTCGGTCAGTTCAAGTCGCGCGAGTGATTCGCGAATTCGCTGAAATTGCTCGTAACCTCGTTGCGTTTCGACGATCACCGGCCGCAATCGATCACTCTTCGCGGACATCCCGACGTTCTGCTTAGCGTCGCTTCGAGTTCGAAACTCTCGTTTCCAACCTTCCTCGCGAACCCTGTCGGCGGCGTCTCGACCGTTTGTCACCAGCCCGATCTGCTGCCCCATCTGACAGACAGCGTTTGCCAGTGAAGCGACCGTCGTGATCGCCAGCTCAGATCGATGTGGCTCGCCCCGTGCCGGATACATGTCCTGGTGAAAGTCGAGAATAATCGTTGCGCCCGCGACTGTCGAAGGGTCATAGATTCGGCTGTGCAGCTTGCCGGTGCTCGCCGTTGCCTTCCAGTGAATCCGGTTAAACGAGTCGCCTCGCTGGTACTCCCTCACGCCAGCCAGGCGAGTCGGATCTTCGAACAATCGATGAGCCATCCGAATTTCGCCAATTGGCCTTCGCGACGACAAATCGTAACCGGCCAGCGGCATGACTTTCGGATAGACCATTACAAAGTGTGGCTCGGTGACAACCTTGTACCGCCGATGCAGACCAAACAGGTCGCCGCTTTCAAGCATCAGCGGGCCCACCTGGTAATACCCACGCGTGGCAAACGTCAGTTGATAACGAATCGACTTTTTGCCGTTCGGCCCAAGCTGTATCAAAGCAACGCGGCGTCCATCGACATTGAGCTTCGGCGGCTTGCAGGTCAGCGCATCGAGTGGCAAAGAATCCTCGACGAGCAACCAGGGGATCGGAATTCCAGAGCCATTTTCCAGATCAACAATCACGGCAACGCGATCACCAATCTCGACAGTGTGCCGGTTGCTTTCCCGCCGCGCCACAACATTCTCGATCCAGTGGCGAGCCAGCCAACGACTCAGCAGGATGACGCCGAGCAGGGCGTACATCGAGTACACGAGAAGTCCAAGCTGAAAGACAATCCCGATGACCAAGAGAAGAATGGCACCAAGCAGCCACCTCATAATAGATCAGCGCCTTCCCTCATGGTCGGAACGGACGATTCATTGAGGATTTCTTCGACGATGCTGTCCGCCGTGATTCGCCGCAGCCGACTTTCAGGACGCACGATGATGCGATGCGACAAAACGGCGGGGGCAACACGTTTCACATCATCAGGAAGCACAAAAGCGTTTCCGCGAATCGCTGCCAACGCCTGCGAAGATCGATACAGCGCGATCGATGCTCGCGGACTTCCGCCCAGCAGAACGTCTTCGTGCTCGCGCGTCGCGTACACGAGATCAAGAATGTAACTACGAACCTTCGGGTCGACCTTCACTTCGCGACAGGCGTCCTGACAGGCAATGATTTCTTCCGCAGTGACGACCGGCTCCAGAGTGTCGATCGGATGCGCGGCGTGCAGTCGTCCGAGCATTTCCGCTTCCTGTTCGCGACCTGGGTAACCAAGACTCAGTCGAATCAGGAATCGGTCAAGCTGCGCTTCTGGTAGCGGAAACGTTCCTTCCTGGTCGACCGGATTCTGAGTCGCGATGACCAGGAACGGTCGATCGAGCAGGTAAGTTTCGCCGTCCACCGAGACGCGACGTTCGGCCATTGCTTCGAGCAACGCGGCCTGCGTTCTGGGCGTCGTCCGGTTGATCTCGTCAGCCACAAGCACGGATGTAAACAGCGGTCCGGCCCGAAACTCAAACTCCGTCGTCTTCGGATTAAAGATCGATGCACCAGTAATGTCGCTCGGCAGCAAGTCCGGCGTACATTGAATGCGTTTGAAATCGCAGCCAAAACTCACAGACAACGCTCGTGCGAGCATCGTCTTGGCAACGCCGGGCACATCCTGAAGAAGAATGTGCCCTTCGGCAAATGTCGACATCAAAGCCAGAATGACTTCCTGTCGTTTTCCGATAATCACCTTCTCGACATTCGCAATTATCTTCTTGGCAACAGCGTTGACCTTCGGCATTCCGACACTTTCCGTTGTAGACGATGCTCGCGATCCGCGACCAGCCGATAACGTAAGAAGTTCCACATAAAACGAATGATTCTACTGGTGCCGGAATCTGCCTTGCCAGTCGTCGGCGGTCTGGCGAAAAAACGGCATCCACGAAAGCGAACCAGGAAATCGAACAGGAAGCCCACGATGCCCGTCTTGATCCTCATTCCCGACGAACTCACAAAGTACTCCCACGGGCTGAAAGAAGTCGAAGTCGAGGCAAATTCGATCGACGATGCGCTGTCAGCATTGTTCGAAACGCATCCGCTGCTGCAAAAGCGGCTTATCGACCAGAATCGGCATTTCTATCCGTACGTGCCGGCATTCCTGAACGACGAAAAGCTGGCCATGCAGGGAACACTGAATCGGCGTCTGCAGGATGGCGACCGTCTGTCCTTCATGGTGATCGCCTCGGGAGGCTGATTCGGGCTGGTGCCCGTCAGTCGGAAACTCTTTCAGCACTCGTTGAAATCATCAATCTGAACATCATTCTGCAGCGAGGACCAATTGGGCGCGACGGGCGACATCGTCAGGTTATTCGGTGCAAAGATGATGTTTCATCGATCGAATCCCGTTCATGATTGCTTCATTGACCCCGGCGTTTCATAATGCTCGTTCGCCTAACCTGAATTGCGTCAGCGACTTCCACAGCATTCGAGTTTGGAATCTGCTTCTGCGTCGGCTCTTTTTTGCTTATTACGGACTCCATCGTCGGTTCGTACTTTTGATGGACCGGCTGTAAGAAGTTTCCGGACGTTTTTCTTTCGGCTTTTCATTTAACAGCAGGGCCTCTGTCTGAGATGTCGGATAAACCTCAAAACACCAAACCCGATCTTGGCGAGACCGTTGTGCCAAACAAGCCGCCAGATAAGCCCGTCGCGACAACCGACGGTGCCACGAAGAAGCCATCTTCAAAAGATTCAGCCAAGCCTTCGCAAAAAGCCGGTACGAAGCCTGCCAAAAAGAAGAAGACGGTTCAGCTCGGAGACTTCAAGCTTTTGAAGAAGCTCGGGCAGGGAGGGATGGGTGAAGTCTATCTCGCCAACCAGGTCAGCCTCGATCGTCAGGTTGCTCTGAAAATCCTCTCAAAAGAGATGGCCAAGAAGCCGGGCTTCGTCGAGCGTTTTGTGCGCGAAGCTCGCGCGATGGCAAAGATCGACCATCCAAACGCTGTCAAAGTATACGCGGCAGATTCAGACAAAGGTCTCAACTACCTGGGCATTGAGTACATCGACGGCCAGAGCATGCAGGACTGGGTCGACGAAATTGGCACACTGAGTGTCGGTGACGCGATCAACATAATCCTGTCCTGTGCCGACGCACTCAACCACGCTCACGAACTGACCCTGATTCACCGTGACATTAAGCCAGACAATATTCTCGTCACGAAAAAGGGCGTCGTAAAAGTTGCTGACTTTGGATTGGCAAAAGCGCTCGACGACGAAGACATGTCGATGACGCAAAGCGGCACGGGACTTGGCACGCCGCTTTACATGCCTCCTGAACAGGCTCGTGATGCCAAGAACGTTGACCATCGAACCGACATCTACGCTTTGGGATGTACCTTTTACTACTTCCTCACTGGCCGGCTACCGTTCGAAGGTGGCTCCGTGCTGAAGCTGATCGTCGCCAAAGAAAAGGGCCAGTACCCTGCCGCACGGAGTTTGAATTCCAAGATCCCCGAGAAGCTCAGCCTGATGATCGACAAGATGATTCAGAAAGAGCCCAAGCATCGATACTCCAGTTGCGCGGAAATTATCAACGACCTTGATCAGCTCGGCCTTGAAAATGAGACCCTGAGCTTCATCGGCGAAACTGGCGGCAGCACAACGTCTCGTTCATCGCGCGGCCGCCAACGATCAACTGTCGGCTCCGATAGCGGCACGACGAGCGGCGTCTCGCTACCTCAATTCAGAACTTCCGCGGAAGACGCGACTCAAAAAGACGCTGCCGCCGCCGCACAAGACAAAACGATCTGGTACGTTCGCTATGTCAATAAGAAAGGCGAATCTCAGGTCAAAGAGATGAACACTCGGCAGGTCCAACAGGGAATTCTGGCCGAAGTTCTTGACGTGAAAGCTCAGGCTCAAAAGAAGGGAACGCCGGGAGGCTTCATGCCACTGGCGGCTCATGCCGAGTTTCAGGATCTGATGAAAAAGCGTCTGGCAAAGACGCAGGAGAACGTTCGCGGTGACAACCTGAAAGAGCAGTACGCGAAACTCGAAAAAGAGCAGAAGCGGCATAATCGCTGGCGATGGTTCAAAGGCATTACCGAAAACGTACTGGGAGGATTCGGGCTGATCATCTACCTGATCGTCATTGCCGCTGTGATCTTTGGAATCTATTACGGAATCGTGAACTACGCGTATCCGATGCTTAAGAATGAAATCGACGGCTCAGCTCAACCAGCACCGTCAACCGCCCCAATTGAATAGTTGCCGGTTTGGCACTCGACCTTTCTGATTCCATACGCACGTCAAACAACCCGACAAGAACAGTCGCGAAACAACTGACCACGGCCGCTGAGTACGCGAGTTAAAGTTTCCCGAAAAAGGAATTCGGAAATGTCAGTTCTGGAAGCAGTCGGCAGACCAATGGAAGTGCTTCTGGTCGAAGACAGCCTTGTCTCGGCCCGGATCACGATCGGTGCCCTCCGCAAGGGCAAGGTCCAGCACCGAATGACCTGGCTCACCGACGGTAACGACGCACTCGACTTCATTTACCAGCGTCAAAGGTTCTGCCGCGCACCCCGGCCCGACCTGATCCTGCTCGACCTTGGATTGCCTGGGAAAGACGGCCGGGAAATCCTCGCAGACATCAAGGCCAACGAGGAATTGAAAGAGATCCCCGTCGTCGTGCTTACCGGTTCGCAGTCATCGTACGAAGACTTTCAGGAAAGCGAGCAACTCAGCGTCGAAGGGTACATGAACAAGCCTGTCGACTTGGAGAAATTCCTGTTTCTCGTGAAAGAGCTGAAGCAGTACTGGCACGCGGGCGTCATACTTCCCGCCGTCTGAACATGCTTCACCAGGACCTGCGTTCGAGTCAAAGTTGCTTGATCGCCCGATCGAGTTCCGAGATCACATCCTGCACCGCGTCGATCCCGACCGACAGCCGCACCAGGCCGTCGCTGATTCCCCATGCTCGTCGATCTGCGGGGTCCATGAACTTGTGAGATGTTCCCGCCGGCCAGGAAATCGTCGTGCGAACATCGGCGAGTGTCGGCGAAAACGGAATCGACTCGGCAAGTTCTCGCAACAAGGTTCGCACTCCCGCTTCTTCGGAGTGAAGTTCGAACGAGAGCATCCCGCCGCAGCCATTGGGTAAGAGTCTGCGCGCCAGTTCAAAATTCTGGTGGCTGGAAAGTCCTGGGTAGATAACCCTGCTAATCGCGGCGTGGCCTTCGAGAAATTCCGCAACCCGGAGCGCATTCGAACTTGCCCGCTCGATTCTCAATGGCAGTGTCCTCAAGCCACGCGACGCCAGCCAGCATTCAAATGGATTTGCATTCAGCCCGTACAGGCTGGCAACCCTGCGTACTCGCGTTACAGCGGAACGCTCCCCCGCAACGACTCCGAGCATCACATCACCGTGTCCGTTGAGATATTTGGAAGCGCTGTGAAAAACCAGCTTCGCACCGTGCTCCATCGGACGAAACAGGCACGGTGTCGCGAATGTGTTATCCACGACGACCGGCACATCCCCCATCGCGTCAACAAGAGCCGGCAGATCGACGACTTCCATCAGCGGATTGGAAATACTCTCGACGAGACACAGCTTTGTGTTGTCCCGCATCGCTGACCGCATCGCGTCAGGACTTCGCGAATCCTCAAACGTTACTTCGATACCAAACCGCTTTGCCAGCTCTTCGAGCTGCTGAGACGTTCGACCGTAAAGCACGCGAGCGGCAACGACATGATCGCCACTCTTCAGATGACTGAGAAGAATCGCCGACACCGCGGCCATGCCGGATGCACAGACCGCTCCTGCGTCGGTGTGTTCCAGTTTTGCGACGTCCTGCGCGAACGCCGAGTGGTTCGGATTTCCGTCCCGCGTGTAGATGTACCCTCGCTCTGAACCACTGACGACTGCTTCCAACTGCTCAACACCGTGCAGGTCGAACGCCGTCGTTTGATAGATGGGAGGGTTGCTCGGGCGCGTCGTGAAATCGTCACCCCAGCCGCCGCGAGCGCAGACAGATTCGTCAAACAGTTCTTCGTCCATGACGAGCTTCTTTCTCGGCAACGGATCGTGTCAGGAGCGGGTCGACAACTCGACGGCAGTTTCGTCAGTCTGCGTTTCCGAAATCGATTCCGCAGCGCTACCGACTGTCGGAAGCGTTTCCTGGAGCTGCACAAGCCCGACGTCATTCGGTTGTGATCTAGCCGGCAGTCCGCTGGTGACTGGCTCATCGACAACCGTCCCGCTCGGTCCGAAACCGAACAACGTTACTTTCGCCGTTCGCAGGAAACCTTTCAGACTACCGAACGTTTGAGCGACGGCACTTGGTTCGTAGCCCGAGTGAACCATGCAGTCCGTGCATTTTGGGTTGCCACTGCAGCGGCCGTACGATTCCCAGTCGGTTGTTTCCATCAGTTCTTTGAAAGATCCGCAATAACCTTCCTGCAGGAGATAGCACGGTTTCTGCCAGCCGAACAGGTTGTAGGTCGGATTGCCCCACGGTGTGCATTCAAGGTCGAAACGGCCGCGCAGGAATTCCAGGAACAACGGCGACTGGTTGAACCGCCACGATTTCTTTGGACGGTCCAGCAGCTTGCCAAACAGTCGCAACGTTTCGTTCCGATGCAGAAAGTGCTCCTGGTCCGGAGCCTTTTCGTACGGATAACCGGGGGAAACCATCATGCCTTCGACGCCAAGCTCCATCAGTGTGTCGAAGAACTGCTTGCAGGATTCCGGATCTGCATCATTAAACAGAGTCGTGTTTGTCGTCACTCGGAATCCGCGTTCGACCGCCTTTTGAATCGCTCGAACGGCGACCTCGTAGATGCCGTCGCGGCAGACGGCTCGGTCGTGTTCTTTCTGAAGGCCGTCCAGATGAACTGAAAATGTCAGGTACTTCGACGGTTTGAATCGATCGAGATGTTCCTCCAGCAGAATCGCGTTCGTGCAGAGGTAGATATATTTTTTCCGCTCGACGAGTCCCTCGACGATTTCGTGGATCTCAGGGTGCAGCAGCGGCTCGCCGCCGGGAATTGAGACCATCGGGGCGCCGCATTCATCGACGGCCTGAAAGCACTCTTCTGCTGCGAGGTTACGCTTCAGCACGCTGTTGGGATGCTGAATCTTTCCGCAACCGGCGCAAGCGAGGTTGCATCGAAACAGCGGTTCCAGCATCAGAACCAGCGGGTAACGCGTCACTCCGCGCAGCTTCTGCCGTAAAACGTACGACGCAACCGTCCACATCTGCGAGACGGGAACTCCCATAAAATATCTCCGTGCAACAAATTGTGCCGCTACCAGTAATCGTTACTCAGAATACGCGGCAAAGTGAAGTGTGGTAACAGCTTCCGGGTATTCTGTCAGCCCCGTTCTGCCACGGTCGCGGATATCGTCGCTCGAACTTAAACTCCGCAGTCGGCCGTCATGCTGGTTTTTTTCAGCAGCCGTTTTCCAAAAATTTCAGAGCAGAATACCAGGCAGAACCATGCCGGACTGGCTGGCCGTCGGAATTGGCGGATTCGTGGGAGCAACCTCGCGATTCCAGATCAGCCTCTGGCTGAGTGGTTGGAGCACTCAACGGTTTGGCCGTGTCTACCCGTTCGGAACGTTCGCGGTGAACATCGTCGGTTGCCTGCTCATTGGAATTCTGATGGCTCTGGCGGTGGACAAAAAACTTCCTGATTTCTGGCAGAAAGCTCTGGTCACCGGCTGCCTGGGATCACTCACGACATTTTCGACATTCAGTTACGAAACCGTCGGACTGATTCGAGACGATCGCCCGGGGCTGGCCGCATTATACGTGGTCGCCAACCTGGCAATTGGACTGGTCGCCGTTGTGATCGGAATGGGCATCGCTCGAGCGATCGTTCGATGACCACATGCAATGATCGCTGACTTCTGAAATAAATCCCGAGCGGCAAGAAGCTCGAAATCACTGACAACCTGGAGAGTCTCCGTTGAGCCACGACATTTACTCGAACCCGTTGATTTCCCGATACGCGTCCCGTGAGATGGCCAGACTCTGGTCGCCTCAGCGCCGAATTGCCACCTGGCGGCGCATGTGGGTTGCTCTGGCCGAGTCGGAAAAAGAACTCGGCCTGAACATCTCTGACGAGCAGATCAATCAGCTCAAAGCGAACATCGACAACATCGACTTCGAAGCCGCCGCCGGGTACGAGCGGGACCTTCGGCACGACGTCATGGCTCATGTCCATGCCTACGGCGATGTTTGCCCGGACGCGCGAGGCATCATCCACCTCGGAGCGACAAGCTGCTACGTCACAGACAACGCCGATCTGGTTCTTCTTCGCGAAGGTTTGGAACTGGTTCGAAATCGACTGGTCCAGGTCATCGACGCTCTCGGAAAATTCGCGGCCGAATATCGCGACCTGCCCTGCCTTGGATTTACTCACCTGCAGCCGGCTCAGCCAACGACCGTTGGCAAGCGAGCGACGCTGTGGTGCTACGACCTGGTGCTCGACCTCGAAGAACTCGAACACCGAATCAGCAAGCTCCGATTCCGCGGCGTGAAAGGTACGACCGGCACGCAGGCAACGTTCCTTTCGCTGTTTGAAGGTGACCATAGCAAAGTCGAAGAGCTCGATCGGCTGGTCACTGAGAAGCTGGGCTTCGAAGAGTCGTACGCCGTCACCGGCCAGACCTACAGCCGCAAGGTCGACGCACAAATCATTGGAGTCCTGTCGGGAATCGCTCAGTCAGCGAACAAGACTGGCTCGGACATGCGGATTCTGCAAAGTCGAAAAGAGTTGGAAGAGCCGTTTGAAAAGAACCAGATTGGTTCTTCGGCGATGGCCTACAAGCGAAATCCGATGCGGTCTGAAAGAATGTGCTCGCTGGCTCGCTTCGTGATGAGTCTGCAAAGCAGTGCCGATCAGACCTTCGCGAATCAATGGCTGGAGCGAACGCTGGACGACAGTGCCAACCGTCGATTGACCATCCCCCAGGCATTCCTCGCCGTCGATGCTGTTTTGATTCTGTTTCAAAATATCACGGACGGCCTGGTCGTTTACCCGAAGACGATCGAGAAACATCTCAACGAAGAACTCCCGTTCATGGCGACCGAAGAGATCCTCATGGCAGGAGTTCAAGCCGGTGGCGACCGCCAGGAACTGCACGAGCAGATTCGCGTCCACAGCCAGGAAGCCGCGCGTCAGGTGAAAGAGCACGGCGAGGCGAATGACCTGCTGGAACGACTCAGGAATGATCCGTCGTTCAAGGGTGTCGATCTTTCAGGAACACTCGACGGTCGCCGATTCGTTGGTCGCGCTCCCGAGCAGGTCGACTCGTTCGTGGCGAACATCGTGCAGCCGATCCGCGAACGCTATGCAGGCATGACTGCGGACTTGTCAGGTGAAGTCACGGTCTAAAATTCTGCTGAATCTGTCACCTGAAACCGGATGCGCGTCCTGATGCCTGACTCCGAAACTCCATCTGTCTCGAAACGGATTGCCGTCATTGGCGGCGGGGCGTCCGGGCTTGCAGCAGCGCATCGACTAATTGAGTTGTCCAATGACGCGTCGACGAGATTCGCCGTCACTCTGTTCGAAGCGGGCGAAACGGCCGGCGGTGTCGCCGGCACGCGACGAATTGGTGACTACCTGGTGGAAACCGGGCCGGACATGTTCATCACGAACCAGCCTGCCGCCGTTAATCTTTGCCAGCGAATTGGCCTCAGCGACGAACTCATTCCGACCGAGACCGAACATCGTGGCTCGCTGGTTCTGCGAAAAGGAAAGCCTGTTCGAGTCCCGGAAGGTTTCATGCTGATCAGTCCGGCGAAAGTCTGGCCCGTTTTGACATCACGCATTTTCTCGCCGCTTGGGAAGCTGCGGATGGGGTTGGAATTTCTGCTGCCTCGTAAGAAAGATCAGGCCGACGAAACTCTGGCAGGTTTTGTTAAACGACGATTCGGGCGTGAAGCCTTTGATCGGCTCATCCAGCCGCTGGTCGGAGGCATCTACACCGCTGACCCGGAAAAACTGAGTCTCCAGGCAACTCTCCCGCGATTCCTCGAAATGGAGCAAAGCCATCGCAGCCTGATCATCGCCTCACGAAAGCAGGCG
>CALDJX010000700.1 GCA_937899075.1 uncultured Planctomyces sp.
ATCAACGCATGGAACTGCCTCGCGTACGGCTGAAAGGCGGGCTCCTGGACGTTGTAGATGTCCTGCAGCACGACGTAGTTCCACGCACCGCCAGAGATCATCGCGCGAGCCGTCCCTGCACCCGTTCCAGCGTCCCAGTGCGATCGCAACGACGCACCCCCTTTGATGCAGCCGCCGACTTTGATGGGCCGCGCACCCTGGTCCGACTCGGCGAGTTTCTCCAGCATCTTGTTGCGGACGATCGTCGGGCACTGGCTGTTGCCGACGAGCAGGACGTTGATCGGCTGCGGAGTCTGCCGGGCCGGCGCGTCGTCGGCCAGGACGCGATCTAGAACGAGGCTGCCGAGCAACAACGCCATTATCCCTGGGATCGTCTTCATCTGCATGCGGAATGTCCTTTCGAGTGGATTCTGTGAGACAGGTGGAAACATTTCGCTCATTTGGCGAAGCGAATCGAAAACAAATCCGCATCGCTCATTTCTACCCGCAGCCGCACTGCGTGTCCCGCGTGAGCGCTGACATCATCGCCGCTCTTCCACGTCACGATGCGGGCGATGTGGTCACCCCAGATTGGTTCGCAGTCTTCGAGCGTGAAGCCGGGGAGCGGTTTGCCGGTGGCGTCCTGCAGTTCGATGCGCATCTGGCCGGCGGCGCTGGTGGAGTAGTTGATCTCCAGTCGCCTGCCGGTGAAGGCCAGCGGTTTGGTGATCAGTTCGCCGCCGGTCAGCGGAGCATTCACCGAGACGAAACCATCCAGCCGCAGCGTGTAGCGGCGGCCGCCGGTGAGGAACATCGACAGGTGCGTGTCGCTGGTCTGATGAATGCCGATGGCGGCATAGTTCGCTCGGTTGGCCCAGCCGCCTTTGCCGAGGCCGGGGCGGATAAAGCTTTGAGTGAACTCGCGGTCGTAGCTGTTCCCGCCGCGCGTGGTCATGAAGAGGATGTCGGTTGCGGCCCCACGCTTGTCCATGAACCGAGTCGGCATGGCGATGTAAATGTGCGGCGTGCGGAAATACGGTTGCGTGCAGGGCGTGTAGAGATGCTCGTTCGGCAGATTGGCGTGCATCTCGACCGGTTGCGTCCAGGTGATGAAATCCAACGACGTCGTCCGCGCGATGCCACGATAGCCCTTGATGAAGCGGCGGAAGTAGCAAACGTAGCATTGCTCGCTGTTGCTCCAGAACGCGTAGTTCTGGGAGTCGAAATACTTGCCCCACTCCTCCGGCACGACAGGGTCCTCGCGCAACTTCTTCCAATGGATGCCGTCCGGTGACACGAACGCCTTCAGCCCGCCGCGGCCGCGTTTGTCACGCGTGGCCGATTGATGCGGCTGGAACGCGATGCCGCCGAGCGCTTTGTACTTCTGGTCCGTCGGCACGCCGGGCCTGGCGTCGATGAACGGCGTGAAGTTGTGATTCACCAGGAACTCGTTCATCAGCACGATGTTGCCGGCGGGGAAGCTCGGATGCTCGAACAGTCCCAGCTTCGGCAGCGTCCAGTGAATTGCGTCCTGGCTCTCGGCATAGAGCGTGACTTCGCCGTCGTGATACGCCTCGATGCCATGCGTCTTCCAAGTGACTTTCGGATCCTTGTCGCCTCGGTAGTAAAACTGAAATTTGTCCTCTGCCTGCAGCACCGTGGCATAGTGCCCATGCGGCCGGCGCTCTGTGACCGGCGGCTCCGCCATTTGCGGCTCATGCAACTTGAGCGTCGTGCTGTTCAGTTCGTCGACGAGAAGTCGATCGACGAACAATTCCCGCCGCGAATCGATGACTACGGGTTCGGCTGAATACGTGGATGCCAGCGGAGCCAACAGCAGGGCGGTGAGAAGTGTGAGTGTGTGTTTCATGGTGATGCTCATAATGACTGCTCACTTTGCCAGGGTTTCCAATCAGCGGATTTGCGCGGCGCTTGCATCATCGTTTCGATCAGAAAACCAAACCGATTGCTCACATTCGACTCGACGCCAAGCGCTTTCGATACAATATGCTCGGCGCATACGTCGCTGTGGCAATTACCGCGACCGCAGAATCCGGCGATGCCGTAGATGTTTCGTTCGGTGTCGAGCAGCCCTGCTTGTGGAACATCATCGGCCGTGAAAGATTGCAGCCCGCCCCAGCGGTGTGTGATGCGGACATCGGCAAGGTGCGGAAACAACAGTTGGAATTGTTCGTCGAGACGCCGTTGATGAGCAAGCGACGGACGAAAACCCTCAGCTTCGAGTCGCGGATTCGGGCCTCCGTCGGATGTGAATTGCGGAAAGAGACTGTCGGGCTCCTCGCGTTCTCGACCGCCGCCGAAGAGCAATCGAAAGCGACCATCGCGCTCGATGATTTCGCGCCACCAGGCAAGCGATGTTCCGAAGCTGCCCTGGCAAGGTCGCTCGGCGAGCGGTTCGGTGACGAACACCTGTCCGCGCTCGGCGCGCAATGCGCTCGCCAAACCTGGAATAAACTGCGGTACCAACGCGTTCGTCGAAAGAAACACTCGCTCGGTTTCGATCGTGTGGTTTTCTGTCTTTACGACCGTCCGGGTGCCGGTGGATTCGATTTCATGTACGCGGGCTGTTTCAAATAGTTGCACGTGCGGCAATCGCGTGACGCCTTGCACAAGACCGATCGCGTACTTGCCGGAATGAAACTGGGCATCCGATTCGTATCGCATTCCGCCGGCGTAGATGGAGTTGCCGCCGACTTGCTCGGCTTGTTGTTCGTTGAGAAAGGTCACATCAAAACCGTCTTCGCGAAGCAAGTCACTTTCGCGGCGATACGCTTCGACTCGATCATGCCAATCCGCCTCATCGCGGCGAGCGAGCGACGTGAAGCCGTCGACCTGATAGTCACAGTCAATGTGATACTCATCAATCTGGGATTTCAGGAGCCGGTGGTTTTCGAGTCCCATTTGCCAGAGCTCGCGAGCAATGTCGCGTGAATGACGGCGTATGCAATCAGGGTACGACATATTGGGACCCTGATTGATACTGCCCTGGTTTCGCGACGAAGCACCATCGCAGGCACGGCCGGCTTCAAGGATCACAGCATCGACACCTTCGCGCGCGAGACATCGCGCGATCTTCATGCCGGCGATGCCTGACCCGATCACGACCGCTTCGGCGTTCAAGTTGCGGTCGAGTGTTGCAAACGTCGGTCTGGGCAGATCGAGCCAGTATGGCGAACCAAAATGTGAAAGGTCGAGTTGCGTTGACATGGATGGACCAAACCACGAACTATCCGCGAATCGGATCGGGTTGCTGCCAGGGTGGCGGAGCGATCTCGTCGATCTTCTCAAAATGCGCCGCTGGAATCTCAACCTCGGTCGAGGCCACGGCATCCTGGACTTGCTCGATGCGTTTCGCGCCAACGACCAACGACGACATTGCCGTCTGTGTGAGCGCCCAGGCCAGGGCATACTGGGCTGGCGGCACATTGATCTCGCTGGCCAGCGCCTCGATGCCTTCGAGGCGATCAAACAGCGCGTCGTCCATCTCCCACATCCACTGCGGTTTTTCCGATGCTCGCGAAGCGTCAGGAAGTGGTTGGCCGCGACGATATTTTCCCGTTAGCAAGCCACCTTGCAATGGTTGATACGGCGTGACGCCAATTGAGTGTCGTTGGCAAAATGGCAAGTCATTGTGAAACTCGCGCCGCAGCAGACTAAATGGGATCTGCGACGAGACGACGCGCGGACCGCCTTGCTGGTCTGAGATCCAGAGCATTTCACAGAGTTGCGCCGCGTTGTGATTCGAAGCACCAAAATAACGCACTTTGCCGGACCGGACCGCCTGGTCCATCGCGCTCATCGTTGTTTCGAGGGGCACATGTTTGTCGGGCCAGTGGATGATGTACAGATCGATGTAGTCGGTTTGCAATCGCTGCAAGCTGCGATCGAGTTCGCGCAGGATGTGACTTGCGGACAGGCCGCGATCCTGCGGACCGGGACCAACTGGTGCACACACCTTTGTTGCCAGCACGACCTGGTCGCGCCGTCGGACGAGTGCCTTGCCGACGAGCTCTTCGGCCGTTCCCCCGGGGCTGCCGAGATAACGCTTGTAGCCTTCGTAGACGTTTGCCGTGTCGATGAAGTTGATGCCCAGGTCGATCGCGCTGTGTACGAGCTTGATCGCGTCGGCCTCACCGACTGGTTCGCCAAATGTCATCGTGCCGAGACAAATCGGCGAGACGAGCAGACCGCTTGATCCGAGTTCACGATAATTCAACGGAAGGACCTTTCTTTCATTTTGCCAATCAATCGATGGCCACTTTCAAAAAGTAGATTCCCGTGCCGTTCATGAAAACGGTACCAACATGTTGGTGGTCGAGTTGCAGCGTGCGGGCCGAGTAGTATCGCGCGACGATGTTTGTCTCGGGCAGTAGTGTCATGGTCGTGACCAGCGCTCCATGTTACGAGCACGCGGCCGTCCGACAGCGCGGTGAGATAACGTCCCTCAAGATTGTCGCGGGTGGCCCCGGTTGCCTGCAACCGGCGTGGTGTAGCCACACGAAGTGTTCATCCAGACTGAATCCTGTTACTTGTATGCTGGCGAGAGGCTGATGATCGCCGCATCGCATCCTTTGCCTCGTGTTCGTCCTGCAGTTCCGCTTCGGTACGAAACTGGCAATTGGGATTACGCATGGCTCGTTGCCCGTAGCGATGGACGCGTCTCTCGACTGGTTTACGACGCTTATACATTGGAATCGACAGAATCTGTGGAAGGGTACGAATCCAAATGGTTCTATCGTTGAGCTCCGTGCATTCGAGATCAATCATTAGTCGGACTGCGATTTTTCTGATCGCCACGAGTCTTTCGAACTTCGGTCGCGCGGCCGAGCCACCGGTCGAGTTTCAGCTCCATCTCGATGTGGCTCATCAAGAGCTAAGTCCCAATTACTGCTGGTTTCATCCTCGCGCAGCCGCCGTTCCTGGCTTAGGCGAGAAGGATGATCCTCTCGTCGTTCTTACGCTTCAAAAGCACCTCGGGGCAAGCGACCACTACTCTGGTTTGTATTACATGACCTCCAGGAATCTTGGGAGAACCTGGACGAAACCGGTTCTGCCCAAACAACTTGAATGGAGGCAGGGTGAAGACCAGGAAACGATCGGCGTTTGTGATGTGACTCCGGGCTGGCATGCGAGGAGCGAACGCGTTCTCGCCATCGGCGTTCAGCTCCGTTACAACGACGCAGGTGTTCAGCTCATGGACAAGCCGCGATCCTACGACGCCGTCTACGCGGTCTTCGATCCCGAGACCGACGCGTGGACGAAATGGAAGACGCTCGGGATGCCGATGGGTAACGAAGGCCAGTTTCATCACATAGCCCCCGGCTGCGTCCAATGGCTCGTTCAGAGCGATGGATCGATACTTCTTCCACTGTACTATCAAGGTCGTGACGGAGGTCCCTATTCGGTGACCGTCGTCCATGCGACCTTCGACGGCGTCACGATGAAGTATGTGACGCATGGTGACGAGTTGCATCTCAATGAGGTCCGCGGCCTGGTCGAACCTTCGCTAACTCGCTTTCGCGGTAGATACTACCTCACGCTGAGAAACGACAAACGAGGTTACGTCACTTCCAGCGACGACGGACTGCATTTCGACGTAATCAAACCCTGGACATTCGACGACGGCAGCGAGTTGGGAAGTTACAACACTCAGCAGCATTGGGTTACGCACAGCGACGGGCTCTTTCTTTCTTACACCAGACGCGGAGCCAAAAACGACCATATCATGCGCAACCGGGCACCGTTGTTTATCGCCCGTGTCGATCCAGAGCGAATGACAGTGATTCGTGAATCAGAAACCGTGCTGATGCCCGAGCGTGGTGTGATGTTAGGGAACTTCGGGGTAGTAACGATCAACGATCATGAATCGTGGGTGACCGACTCGGAGTTTATTGCCGAAGGTGATCCGCATGAGCGTGGCGCCGACGGAAGCACATTCGTTGCCCGACTTAAGTGGAGTCGGCCAAATCGGCGGAATGAGTAATCTAACGAAGCCGGTGCTTGAGTGTCAGTCGCGGAATTGGAAGGACTATAGATCGGCATCGCGCAGTTCGAACCGCACTCGCACCTGCCCGTATGGTCAAAAACTCAGCCGAACTCCAAAAGCACATTCGACATTGGAATTGCAATCACACAGGTTTCTCCCCGTCCGGTCAAAATACTCCGCCGACATGTAAAACGGTCCGTCGCGTGGTTTACGAGCGGACACAAATGCAATTCTCGGCAGACACCTGCGTTGACGAATGGCAGATCAAAGCACATGGTGGAGCCTTTCCACGAACGGATTCAGCACGCAGATGTTCGATGGGAACTTTCGGGCGTCATCAACAGCCACAACCAACCAAGTCTGAGGGTCGTCGAACCGGACGTCATTCGTTCGCTATGTGCTCCACTTGCTCAAGCGATGACTTCATTGACGACATTACCGGCGACGTCTGTCAGGCGGAAGTCGCGACCAGCGTGGCGGTAGGTAAGACGTTCGTGGTTGATGCCCAGCAGATGCAGCATCGTCGCGTGCAGGTCGTGCGTGTGCACGGCGTTGGTGGCAGTCACGATCCCGTGTTCGTCGGACTCGCCGTGAATCATGCCGCCGCGGACTCCCCCGCCAGCCATCCATGATGAAAAGCACAAGTTGTGATGCTCTCGGCCGGCATGGTTCGCGTTAGCGTTGAATGGAGTGCGGCCGAATTCGGTCGTCCATACGACGAGTGTGCGGTCCAGCATGCCACGTTGCTTCAGGTCGGTCAGCAATCCGGCGATGGGCTGGTCGATGGCACGCGCCAGACGCTCGTGGTCGCCCATGTTGCCGTGCGAGTCCCAGTTGCTGCTGGAACCGACATCGATCAATTCCAGAAACCGGACGCCACGTTCGGCGAGTCGTCGCGCGACCAGACATTGCCATCCGAATCCCGAAGTGGCTCCACGCTGCAAACCGTACTGCCTGTGTGTCGCTTCAGTTTCGCCCGACAGATCGAACGCCTCGGGAGCTTCCCGCTGCATTCCGAATGCTGTTTCGAACGACCGGATGCGGGCGTCGAGAGCGAGATCGGCCTGTCGCCTGTGGAGATGGTCTCGGTTCAGTTGGTTTCACAGAGCCAGTTCCATTTTCTGCAACTCGATATCGGTAACAGGCGGGCGAACGTTGGGCAGGGGCTCCTTGCCCGGAATCACATGTGTGCCCTGATGGCAGGCTGGCAGGAAGTCACTGCCCCATGTCTGGGCTCCGGCATACGGCGCGGCAGGAGCGAGCACCATGAACGACGGCAGATTCTGATTCACCGTGCCGAGTCCGTAGCTCACCCAGGCCCCGGCGCTGGGGCGAGCGACCTGTGCTGATCCGGTATGTGCGGCCAGGGTCGCCTTGTCGTGGCCGTCACTTTCGCAGTGCATTGCGTTCAGCAGGCACACGTCATCAATGACTGAGCCGAGTTGCGGAAACAGATCGCTGATGGGCAAACCACTTTCGCCACGTGGGCGAAATGACCAGCGCGGGCGGATGAGGAAACGTTCGAACGAGCCGGACTTGTTGAGCCACCGCGAGGCGTTCACTGACTTTCCATGATCGGCGAACAATTGAGGCCGATGGTTGAACGTATCGACGTGCGATACGCCGCCGGTCGAATAGAGAAAAATTACGCGGTCGGCACGTGGTGCGAATTGTGGTTGGCGCGCTGCGAGCGGATCGGTCGGCATTTTCGTCGCCGTGTCGCCAGGGGGTTCTGACGCACGAAGATCGTTCCACAATCCGGCCAATGCCAGGGCTCCGAAGCCGCCGGAGGCTCGGTGCAGAAAGTCGCGCCGGCTCGATTCACCGAATTGGTTCGTCATGGATTACTCAGTCAACATAGAGAAACGCATTGCTGGTCATGAGGACTCTTGAAAACGCTGACCACGCAGCTTGCTCATGCATGGCGGCATCTCCG
>CALDJX010000701.1 GCA_937899075.1 uncultured Planctomyces sp.
GAACATCGAACATCGAACATCGAACATCGAACATCGAACATCGAACATCGAACAAGGAACAAGGAACTTCGAACATCGAACAAGGAACTTCGAAGGGCGAAGGATCAAATTCCTGCACTTCTGATTTCGACATTCCTTGTTCGATATTCGATATTCAAAAGTCGTCCTGTCACGCAGCTTTTCTGCTGGGGACAACGGTTTCGGTGTTGGCCGTCGTCGCCTTGGTGTCCTGGGTTTCCAAAGTCAGCGCGATGTTCAGCGTTGCCATCCGCATAAGCCGGCCGACGATCATCGCCATGGCCGCTCCGGACAGTCCAAACGAAGGAATGAGCAGCCAGCATCCGAGTGCGGACGTCGCGACCGAAATGCCACAAGCAGGAGCCAACGGAGCGATCCGTCGGGCGGCGACGAGCGACATGTCGACGATGCCGTTTTGCAGGTCGAGTGCCACGGACACGGCGACAAGGGTCAGGATCGTCTGGTAGGCCGCCAGGTCTGGTCGAATAATCGCCAGCAGCGGACCTCCCGCGATCATTGTAAAACCAACGCCCACGACGCCGAGAGCCAGGTAGAGCAACTGCACGCGTCTGACGAATCGGATGAACGGTCGAGGTTCACCCGCTGTCGCCAACCGTCCGAGGTTCGCGGACACCGATTGGTTCAGAGCTTTGCCGACCATCGACGCCGCGCCGGCTCCCGACGCAATCGGTCCAAAGACGCCGACCGCGCTCAGGCTGGCCATGCCCGAGACGAAGTACCGCGTGACGTGAGTGTCCAGCGAAACGAGCATCACTTTGAAGGCGAGTGGCAGGCTGCGGAGTGTCAGCTTTCTCAGTCGAAAGGTTTCGACGGTTTGCAGGCTGGCCAGCGAAATGGTGTCGGTCCCCTGTTCGCGGGCCAGTCGCCGGCCCAACGGAAGATCGTACAACGCAAGGACGAGACCCCGCGTGATGGCCTCGGCGAAGACGGCAGCAACCAGGCTCCGTGTTGCGATGAACGTCGCTCCGAGAACGAGCGTCGAGAGAATTCCTTTGAGGACGATCGAGTGAGCGACGCGGTCCATCCGTTCTGATTTCTGCATCAGCCCGTTGAACGTGTCGCTGATCAGCAGAAAAAATCGACCGAGACCCACGCCGGCAATCACGGCCAGAGTGTCCGCTCGGTAGCCCCAGGCAATTGCTATGGCCGGGACGAGCGCCAGCGCGATGCTGCCCGACATCAGTCGGAGGCTCAGGTACTCGATGAATCGCCCTTCGCCGTTGTTGTCCGTCGCCTGGAGCGTTCGCAGGTCCAACCCAGCGAACATGAACACCGGAGCAGAAATCGCCAGGGCGATGATGTATTGCCCCGTCGTGGCGTCGCCCGCCTCCCTCAGCAACAGAGCCATCAACAGCAGCTGACAAACAGCGACGATGGCGTTCCCCAGAAACGTCCAGGCAAAATTCACCTTCAACGAAAGCGGAGACAACCGGCGAGGCGGCGTCTCGGAAGGTGGATGCGTGTTGGAATCGGGCATGTGCAGACCGCAAGGGATTCGTCGTGAGGGTTTAATGAAGTCTGAAATCGCAGAGGACGGAGAGGTGAAAGACGCGGAGTTCGCGGAGAGGCTCCTCTGTTGCCTCTGCGTTTTTTTCCTCTCCGTCCTCTGCGATTAAAAACGTCAAAGCACACCTGCTTTCTGGCAGGGCAGAGTCGAGGCGTTATAGTGCTGCTTCGTTTTTCGTCACAAGATCAGATGTGGCCACACTTTGCCGTCGATTGAACTCAGGAGTTGCACCGTGATCCGGATTCGACCTGCCTTGATGCTTCTGCTGGCGATTGTTGCTTTCGCCGTTTGTCTGCGACCGAGCTTCGCAGCCGACGATCGTCCTAACATCCTGGTGATTTACACGGACGATCATTCACACCGATCCGTCAGTTGCTATCCGGAAGCCTGGAAGTGGGTCAACACTCCGAACATCGATCGGCTGGCGTCGCGCGGAGTTCGGTTCGCCCACGCATTCATCGGAACGTGGTGCATGCCGAGTCGTGCGACCTTGCTGACGGGGCATCATCAGTTCGGCGTCGAGTCGATGCGGATGGAAGGCGAGTACCCCGGCAGCGCGTACGATCCTGAAAAAGCTCGCTTCTGGCCGAAGACATTCCGCGAGAACGGCTACACGACCTGCCAACTCGGCAAGTGGCACACGGGGACGGACACCGGCGCGAATCGCGACTGGGACTTTCAGAAGGTCTGGAACCGGCCGCGATATCCGGAAAACTCAGGACACTACTTCTACGATCAGCTGATCGAGACCAACGGCGGCAAGCCGGAACTCGTCAAAGGCTACTCGACCGACAACTACACGAACTGGGCGGAAGACTTCATCCGCGGCGAGAACCGTGACCCCGACAAACCCTGGTACTTGTGGGTCTGCTACGGAGCCGTTCATGGACCGTTCACGCCGCCGCATCGATACCACGACGCGTATCCCGACGCAAAGGTTCCGACGCCGAAGGACATCTTCCCACCTCGACCCGGCAAACCGGCTTACATGCAGAAGATCGATTTCTGGGAACTGGGTTCAGACGGTCAGCCGCAAATGAAGGGCGGCAAATTTGGTGGGCGAACCGTCGCCAACGCGA
Source organism: uncultured Planctomyces sp. (assembly GCA_937899075.1). GTDB lineage: Bacteria > Planctomycetota > Planctomycetia > Planctomycetales > Planctomycetaceae > JABMPE01. The sequence continues at coordinate 2,626 of CALDJX010000701.1, forward strand.
CGAGCATTCACGGCAATTCGCTGAACGGTTGGGTGCGGCAGTATCACCAGGGAGTGCTCGCGCTGGACGATTCCGTCGGGCGACTGGTGTCCGTGCTCGAAGAATCCGGCGAGTACGACAACACGCTCATCGTCTTCACGTCGGACCAGGGCTTTGCCTGGGGTCAGCATGGATTCAAGACGAAGCTCGCGCCTTACGACGCTAACATCCGCTCGCCAATGATTGTCTCCATGCCGAGCCGGTTGCCTCAGGGCAAGGTCTGCGAGCATCCGGTTTCGGGCGTCGACCTGATTCCCACGTTCTTCTCGTTCGCCCAGATGGACATGCCGTGGAAGATGCACGGCCACGATCTCACGCCGCTGCTGAAAGATCCAAAGCGCGACTGGGATCACCCTTCGATGACAACCTTCACCGGCCGAGCGTACGGTTCTGACACAAACGTGATTCCGACCGACAAAGAGATCTCCGAGCTGAACGGGATCCCCTGGTACGTGATGATTCGCAAAGGCCAGTACAAGTACATCAGAACGCTCGTCGAAAACGAAATCGAAGAGCTGTACGACATCTCCGCCGACCCGGACGAACTGATCAACCTGGCGCTCGAAGCAAAGCATCAGAAAATGCTGAAGAAGCTTCGGGCCGAGACCGTTGGCGAAATGCGTCGCACCGGATGGAAGCTTGTGGACAATCTTCCGAGCGTCCGCCAGCTTGAGTTTTAAGCATCGCAATTTCCGAATCATTGAACGACTCAGACTGAGCACAATTCTTGCGGCAACACCCATCACCCCGACGATGACTTGCTCACGCTAAGAAAAGTGCCGCGAGATGAGGATTGGTCTTGCGAACTCGGTGGCTGGTGGTCGAGTCCTGGCGAGCCCCCAGTTCATCGTTCTGGGGGCTCGCTGAGGCTCGACCGCCAGCCACCCGGGATTTCGATCCCGGATTCGCGGGGCCAGTACTCAGTAAATTAAACACGACTAATTGACCGACTTCAGGATGACTTCAGAATGAACTTTCAAAAACTAACTTTTGTACTGCTTGCAGGTTTGTTGTCTTCTCAGATTCTGGCTGCGGCGGAGAAGCCAAACATCGTCGTCATCATGGCCGACGACAACAGTCAGTGATCTTGGGCAATTGGCGAGAATCGCTG
>CALDJX010000702.1 GCA_937899075.1 uncultured Planctomyces sp.
GGGACCAGGACTGCCTGCCGTCGCCCCATTGCTGGCGGCCGAATTCGTCGCTGGCAGTCCGGTCATCGCCGCTAACCCGACGACGATTACAAATGCTGAACTGGCAACGGCTGTCGACGTTGCCACGATCGCGTTTCTGAATTCCGGCCTGTCATCCAGCCAGCGAGCCACACTGCAGAACATCAGCGTCAGTGTTGCTGACCTCGCTCCTGGCGTGCTGGGACTGGCCGATGGAGCGGTCATCACGATCGACAACGACGGTGCCGGAGCCGGGTGGAGCCGTTCCTTTGGCGACGTTGATGCCAACCGCTATGACCTGCTGACGGTTGTCGGGCATGAAATCGGTCACGCACTCGGGCTTTCAGATTCTGATCCGGTCAGCGACTTCCAGGACCTGATGAACAGCGAACTCATGGTCGGCGTTCGACACGGCTCACTGGGCAACATCGACGACTTCTTCGCAGCGGCGATCTTCGACGTGACGAGCATCGGTGCCGGGCCAACTAACCCGGCTTCGAGCAGCAACGCAATTACCGTGTCCCTTAATGATTCGGGCGATCTGTTGATTACGGACACGTCCGACGCCGGGCTGAATCAGACGCTGACACTCTCAACTGCAGACGGCGTGCTGACGATTTCGGATCCCGGCAACGCCTTCATTGCCAACGCCGGAACACTCGTCTCAGTGCATCAAATCCAGGTGCCGATCAGCGAAATCACCAGTCTGCGGATCGTGGTCGACCTTCAGAATGGAGCCGACATTCTGAACGCGTCCAAAGTCGGTGCTGGCCTTTCCCTGAACGTTACCGGCGGCGCGGGCCACGACATGATCACCGGCGGGCAAGGTGACGACACGATCGATGGCGGAACGGGCAACGACGAACTGGCGGGCGGAGGCGGGACCGACACGCTGCTCGTCAACGGCGTTGCGAATGTCACTCTGACGTCGACTCAATCAATCGGCGACGGCACTGACAGTCACAGCGGATTCGAACGAGCCGTACTTTCAGGCGGAGCGGGCAACGATCGCCTGGACGCATCGCAAGCGAGCATCCCCGTAACGCTGTTCGGGAACGACGGCGATGACACACTGCTGGGAAGTAGTGGAAACGACGTCGTCAACGGCGGCGCCGGTCATGACGTCGCGGAATTCGTCGGCTCGAATATTACTCTGACGGCAACGTCGGTGATGGGGGCTGGTGACGACTCGCTGATTTCGGTCGAGGGTCTGCAACTCATGGCAGCCACATCCGGCAGCACGATTGACGCCAGTGCTTATTCAGGCGGTTCGGTAACCATCGTCGGCAGCAGCGGCGACGACACTCTGACTGGCGGAGCGGGTGACGACATCATCATCGCGGGTTCTGGCAGAGACGTTGTGTCGGGAGGCGACGGCGACGACGTCATCCTGGGTGGTTCCGGTGATGACACCCTTTCGGGCGACGCGGGCAAGGACACGATCAGCGGCGGACACGGCCGGGACTTGATCGACGGCGGAGCCGACGACGACGAACTTCGCGGCGGACCTCAGGCTGACACTCTGAAGGGTGGCGGCGGAAACGATCAGTTGAGCGGCGACGCCGGAGCAGACGTCCTTGAAGGCGAGACCGGCGACGATGCACTTGTCGGAGGAGCCGGAGCGAACTCGCTGATCGGCGGCGAAGGCAACGACACGCTGAACAACATCGCCGTCGCCGACGACTTCATCGGCCCCGTCGGAACCGACCACCTCATCGGTGGAATCGCTCCCCAGGCAAGACCGGCACCCATCTCACCCACACCGTTGGTTGCTGCTGTAAACGCACCGCCAGCCGCCGCGTCTTTCAACCATGCCTCCACCGATGGCAACGCCGCGTCAGTAAACGATCGCGACACAGTGGACTCGGCCACGCTCGACGCCGCGTTCGGCGATGCACTTTTCGTCGACCTGCTCGATCTTTAAGGAATCTCACAAAATCTGATTTTCTGCGTCGGCAAAGTGAGCTAGAGCAACTTCCCGATTAGTCTTCAGAGCATCGCCATACCAGCACGAAGCGCCAGCGAGTGAACTTCCGAATGAAACTGATTCACTCGCTGGCGCTTCGTGCTGGTAAACCATCAACACCGATTCTGAGAGTGAGCAGACTTCGCGCTCGCGACATACTGCTGCGAGGTCTCGCCGCAATCGAGGTTCGATTCACATCCTCAACGGGTGAAAGATAGGCAACCTACGCCCCTCGGCAACGATTGAGGGACTGCACAAGAGGCCGTGAGACCGCTCCAGCCGGAAAATCCGTCATTCGCGTTTCATCCCGGACCGATACCAGAGCCAGTGACTCCGCGCGAACCGTTCGCGTTGGGCTTCACGCTGGTTTCGTTCTGAGAGAACCCGATGCGACTTTCCCTGTGGCTGATTGCCGTGACCGCCCTTTCGACCGGAGGCTGCGTGTTTCCGTGTTCGAACGGAGCGTGCAGCAGCACCGGTGAACCTCGTTACGTGTCCCCAGCTTCGAGATTCTTTGGCACAGAACGACTGATGCGGCCATCAAACTGCGACCTCGGCCAATGCCAGCCCAGCCCGTATCTGACATGCTCAAAGTACCTGCCGTTCATGGATAAGTGGACATCATCCGCGATGGCCAAACGGTGTGCGGACAGGTATCTGCTGAGGCAACAAATCCAGACCAGAACCTGGATTTCGAAGCACTACAAAGCCGGATTCCGCGACGCCTTCCAGGATATCGCGAATGGCGAAAGCGGCGAAGTGCCGCCCGTTCCGCCGCCCAAATACTGGAACACGCACTACCGAACTGAGAAGGGCAAGCAGTGCGTCGAACTCTACTTTGACGGATACCGATCCGGTTCTGCGTTGGCGTCTTCCGAGCTGACAACCATGAAAACGATCGGCGCGTCGTACGACTGGAGTATCCAGAAACCCAAAAGCCCATGCGGACCTTCGCCCAACGGCAACACAGGAAACTGCGGGCACGGCGGAGCCTGCTCGACCGGTCAGGGATGTTCAATCAGCGGAAGTTACTCACCCAGCAACGGTTACTCTCCGGCGGGACCGGGACAGGCCATGCAGTTCGCACAAGGATTCCCACAGGGAATGCCGACGCAATTCGGCCCCCCGACTGCGGGATGCCAGAACGGCGGCATGCCACCTGAGCAACCTTCGGTGTTCGCAGTGGGTCCACAAAAAAATTCGCAACCGCCAGCTTCAGGCATCGGACCGGCGAACAGCTATCCGAATCCGAACGGCTACCCGGATCCGAATAACTACGGCCCTGCTCCGACTCCGGACCCTGGATTTGGCTATCAGCAGAACCCGATGCAACACTCGCCCGGCCAGTTTCCAGAAGCCAATCCCGGAGCGACACAACATCCGTCACCCGCATACGCCAACCCGGTTCCAAATCTACCTTCGCCTTCCGCGAACGGGTTTAACTCCAGGTCAAACGTGAATCTTCCAGCACCGGCATTGCCGACTCCAGGCTACGCCGACTCTGGCGGAAGCTTCAGTCCTCAGGAATCGCCTCAAGATCAATATTCGCAGCCATACAACAATCAAAACGGGACAGGTTCACAGCAAGGCAGGCCGTTGACGCCTGGCTTCAGCGGGCCACCCCAGGGGCAGGTCAAGCCAGGAAAACTCGGCCCACCCGACCAGTTCAAGTCTGATCCGCCAGCCTGGCAATACCGATCTCCGCAGCGCTAGCAGACAACGTTTCCGTTTCTGATCACCTACAGATTTAACACTCAGACTGAGCCATGCACGAATCGTCATCGCACAATCTGGATCGAGCCTCGTCTTCGACGAACCGGCACGCGCTGAGTACCCGCTCAGCCGGCGGGAATCGCAATTCGGTGGCTCGACACGCAGTCCGCTCGCGACGCACAGTTTCGGCAGCGTTCGCTATGGCTCTACTCAGCCTCTCCGTGCTTTCCGGCTGCGCAGCCGTGCGACCGCTCGACGGCGTACCCGCTCGATTTCTTCCGGAAGAACTCAAAGGGTGCAGCCGCGAAAACCGGCAAATGATCGACCTGTCTTACTTGAGGCAGGAGGCTCCGGCCGAATACATGATCGACTCTGGCGACGTGCTGGCAATCTACATCGAAAGTGTGCTCGGCCAGCGTGCACAGCCGCAGATCAATCAGCCGCTCGACACGACCCGTCCGCCGACGCTCGGCTATCCGCTGACTGTTCGAGACGACGGAACATTGTCGCTTCCGCTGATTCAGCCGATCAGCGTACGCGGCAAGACAATCCCGCAGATCGAACGCGAAATCCGCTACGCATACACAATACAACGGAGACTGCTGCTGCCAGGCCAGGACCGAATTCTGGTCACTCTGCACAAGCCGAGGCAGCATCGAATCCTGGTCATCCGCCAGGAAAGTCAGTCCGATGTGCTGAGCGGAATCAGTGTCAGCGGAGGTGCGTTGGGAAGTGCGAAGAAGGGCACCGGCCATGTGATCTCGCTGCCGGCCTACCAGAACGACGTCCTCAACGCTCTTGTCCAGTCCGGCGGTTTACCAGGTCTGGATGCCGAAAACGTCGTCTACATCATGCGAGGTCGTCGCGCTCAACAGGCAACGCCTGGACCATCACTGCCACAACAACCGACCCCGCAACAGCCACAATCGCAGCCCGCATACGGTCAGCCCGGGCCTGCCATGCAGCAAGGCCCTGGCTATCAGCCATCACCGTTCAATCTGCAGCAGCCAGCGACGCTTCCGGGCGGGCAACTGCCGACGCCGGGCTACGGTCCCATGTCGACAAATTCACGCGCCCCTCAGGAAACTACTTCTCCGGCCACCGACAGCAACCTCATCGTCAGAGCACAGAGCCCTGACATGTCTCAACCTCTGCCGAACGGGCGCTATCGATCAAACATTCAGCAGGTTGACTACCGGACGGGTCCGGCCCAACCGGCTGATCAATTCTCGACAGGCGGCCGCGAGCAAGTTTCGCCACTGTCGACTCAACAGGTCGTGGACCTCGCTTATCACAAAGTCACCGGGTCCGCCGTTGGTCGAGCAGTTCAGGCTCCGTTCCAGAGACTGTTCAACGGCGGAGTCTCGCAAGCGGGTTGCTCAACCTGTCAAACCGCTCCGATGCAGATGCACGCTCAGCAATTCCCGCCACAAATGGCACCACAGTTTGCTCAGCAATTCCAACAGCCGACGCAACAGTTTCAGCCTCCCCCACAACAGCAATGGCAACAGCCGGCCTGTTGGGGAAACGCCAAACAGATCGCTCGCGGAAATTATTGCAACCAGCAGAACTCGATGCGAATTCCGCTTCGACTCGAGGAATACGAAACGATCAACTTCTGCGAAAAAGACATCATCCTCGAAGATGGCGACATCGTCTTCATCGCGTCGCGCGACAACGAACTCTTCTACACTGGCGGCCTGCTCGGCGGCGGCGAATACTCGCTTCCTCGCGACCGCGATCTAGACATCCTGGAAGCGATTGCGATCGCAGAATCGAACAGCAGTTCTGGAGGCCAGGCAGGCAACTCGGCGTTGAACAGCGACGTGTCGATCAGCCCCAGCGAAGCGATCATTCTGCGAAAACTCCCGAACGGTACTCAAGTACCGATTCTCGTCGACCTCTACCGAGCCCGCACGCGAGCGTCCGAGCGAATCAACATCCAGCCCGGCGATTACATCATCGTGCAGTACACAAGGCTGGAAGCCGTCGGAGCGTTCATCGAGCGGCACATTCTGGAGAGCGCCCTCTTCGGCGTCGCCGCATCGCAGTTCAACACGAGCCGGTAGACGAACGTAGAACATCCAACATCGAACACTGAACGTCCAACATTGAACGACAGCGAGCACCATCATTCGATGTTCAAGGTTGAATGTTCGATGTTCGATGTTCAACCCGCTATCGTGCGTCGAGTTCTAAACACTCGACCCTCTGGCTGAGCGCCGCGACTTTCGCGCCGCCCGCCGAACCGACAGCACGGATGGCATTGTGTCTTTTGAATCTTCCGCATCTGCAATCACAGCGTCGCCTGATCGCGCCTCGAACGACGTGACCGTCGCCAACCTGCTCGACGGCCTGACGGAGCCTCAAAGAGAAGCCGTCGAGTATTTCGAGGGGCCGTTGCAGATTCTCGCCGGCCCCGGCTCGGGCAAGACGCGAGTGATCACTCGACGCATCGCCAGGCTGGTCGATCGAGGCGTGCATCCATCGTCAATTCTGGCGATCACGTTTACGAACAAAGCCGCTCGGGAAATGCAGGAACGAGTCAATCAGCTCCTGCCCGATTCGCCGGTCTGGATCAGCACGTTTCACCGATTCTGTGCCAGCGTCCTGCGTCGTCGCGCGCGGTCGGTCGGTCTCGAATCCAACTTTGTCATCTACGATAAGTCGGACCAGCTTCAAGTGCTGCGGCACGTGCTGAACGATCTCGATCTGGACACTGTTCGAGTTCCTGTCGCCAGACTCGGAGCACGCATCAGCCACATCAAAAACACGATGATCAGCTCCGAAGAATTCAAACGGTCACTCGACATGGAAGTCGGTGAGCCGTTCGACTTGGTCGTCGCGCAGGTCTACCCGAAGTACCAGGAAATGCTGCTGGCTTCAAACGCGGTCGACTTTGACGACCTGCTGCTGCACGTCGTGAAACTCTTCCAGGAAAACCCAACGCTGCGAGCCGAATACGACGACCGCTTCCGCTTTCTGCTGGTCGACGAGTATCAGGATACGAACGCGATTCAGTATCAGCTTGTGCGATCGTTAGGAATCGATCGTCCCAACGTCTGCGTGACGGGGGACCCTGACCAATCGATCTACGCCTGGCGCGGCGCGAACATCGAGAACATCCTCAACTTCGAACGCGACTTCGAAAACGCAAAGCTGGTGCGGCTGGAACAGAACTTCCGCAGCACGGCCTTGATCCTGCAATCAGCCGACCAGTTGATTTCTCATAACCGGATGCGCAAAGCCAAGTCGCTGACAACCGACGCGAAAGACGGCGAGCCTGTCCAACTGCTGAAATTCAAAGACGGTCGTTCCGAAGCCGACGGAATCGCTGAACTGATCAGGAAGCAGTGCACCGATCACGGAGCAAAGTGGAGTGACTTTGCGATCTTCTACCGAGTGAACTCGATGTCGCGGGAACTCGAACTGGCCTTCACGCGGAACCACATTCCGTTCCAGGTGGCCGCCGGGCTGGCGTTCTACGACCGCGCTGAAATCCGAGACCTGCTCGCGTATCTGCGGCTGATCGAGAATCCCGTCGATGCGGTCGCTTTCGCTCGAGTCGTCAACCGCCCGGCACGCGGCATTGGAAAAACCAGTCAGAACAAAGTCACTGCGTGGGCCACTGAAAACGGAGTCGGCGCGATGGAGGCCGCCCGGCAGGCTGACAAAATCACCGGCCTGACGAAGACCGCCAAAGTGAAGCTCAAAGCGTTCGTCGGAATGATGGACACCTTCTCGCTGGCGAACGCCGGAAGCGTCAGTGACCTGCTGAAAAAAGTCGTCGAGAAAACTGCCTACTCACGAACGTGGGCGGCCGCTTCGTCCGAACAGGCCATCACGAAGAAGGCCAACGTCGAAGAACTTGTCAACGCGGCGGCTCAGTACGACGAAGTCAACGCCGACGATCCTTCCATCAGCGGTTTCCTTGAAACGACCGCTCTGGCCAACGACGTGGACGCCGTCGATCCCGAAGCCGGCAAGGCCACTCTGATGACCATCCACGCGGCGAAAGGTCTGGAGTTTCCGAGCGTGGTCATCGTCGGACTTGAACACGGACTGATCCCGCACGAACGCTCGATCAAGTCCAACGATCCCAAACAGCTCGAAGAAGAACGCCGGCTCCTCTTTGTGGGCATGACACGAGCGATGCGGAATCTCTACATGACGACCGCTCAAATCCGAGCCGAACGAGGCACTCCGCGAATCACCATACCCAGCACATTCCTGGCCGAAACAACGTACGACGTCATCGACGCGAACAATCCGGAAGGAACTCGTGAAAAGTCAGGAGTCTCGTCAAAGCCGGATAAGAAACAGGAATTGCGGGACCGCCTGAAAGCATCGATGGCTGCTGGCAACAAACCGCTGCTGACAACCGGTGCGGCCTTGCTGAACGGTACCGGCGAAGAAGTCGAACTGTCGGACGTCGGCTCGTCGACCTTTGCGGTCGGCATGAGAGTCCGCCATCCGAAGTACGGCATGGGCACGGTCACTCACATCGCCGGCTTCGCCAAACGCCGCACGGTCGAAGTGGAATTTGCCAGCGGAAACCGTACCGAAACTTTCTCTGCCGCGCACTGTCCGCTGCAGCCGATCGGCGTCCGGTAAAACGCAACTCGCACGCAAAGTTCCCGTCCGGACAATTCACAACTTGAAAAAGTATCAGTCAAAGAAACAGGAAAAGTCATGAAGTTTGTCATCACGCTGCTGGGTAGTGATCGGCTCGGAATTGTGCAGTCCTTCTCGAAGACCGTCGAGGATCACAACGGAGCCTGGTGCGAAAGCCGCATCATGCGTGTCGAAGGGCAGTTCGGCGGCGTCTTCCTGGCGGAAGTGCCTCAGGAAAATGCGGACGCCTTTGAGGCGTCACTCGAAAGTTCGTTCCAGCCAGAATTTCACCTGGCCGTCGTCCGTAGCGATGCCGACAAAAATGCAACAGCAGCAAGGCACCCGTTCGAAGTCATAGTACTCTGCGGCGATCGCCCCGGCCTCGTCCACAAGTTCGCTCAACTCTGCACGGCCAGAAACATCAACATCCTTGAGCTGCAAACAAACCTTTGCCCTGCCGCCATGACCGGCGTGATGATGTTTGAAATCTCAGCCACCGGCGACAGCCCCGAACCGCTTGACCGGGAAGAATTCACTCACGCCTTCGAAGCTCTCGGCGACGACGTCGTTGTGGATTTTCTGGACGAGTGATGTCGCGACATGGCGGGTGACCCGACCGCTGCCGGTTGGGTGCCGCAGGCTCCAGATGTCTCGCCCTCAACTCCCAATGCGTTGCAAGCGGCGATACTCGATTGCACCCGCATGATGGAACATCTTGTCGCTGCGCGACACAGCCATTCTGGCTGTGCCACCCAATTGTGAGGATCTACTCGTCCTTTGCGCCGCCGAGGGTCACGCTGATTCCGTACTTGTCCTGCAGCAACGCGTGGGCTCGGCTGGCGTGACTGTCTTTCGGGAAGCGTTTGCAAACCGATTGAAAGGCCTGAATCGCTTTCTCTTTTGAACCGGCTTCTTCGTGCGTGTGGCCAATTTGAAGGAGTGCGGACGGTGCGTGAGCGGGGGAGCCTCCAATAACCTGACCATACAGGCCGATCGCTTCTGAGTATTGCTTCAGACGTCGATGACAGTCGGCCATCTGCAGGATGTTGCTCGGAAAGTTCGAACACTGGCGGTACGAGCCGATCGCCTCTTTGTAATTGCCCCCGTAATGGTGGTACGTGTAAGCGACGTTCCACAGCCATGTTTCCGCGCGTTCGGGATCGGACGCGATCAACTCGCGGTAGACGGCAACCGCCTGTGGAATCTTCCGGCCATCCCGCCAGGTCTCGGCAATTCGTTGATTCCACGTTGCCAGATTCTCCTGATCGAGACCAAGGTTTCGAGTGTACGCACCGACGGCCTGCTCCCACTTCTGCTCCTGTCGGAAGCTGTAAGCGATCTGGTTGTTACCTTCGATCTTGTTTTCGAATTTGGCGTACTCGATGCGAGCCTTGTCGTACTCGCCCTGTGATTTCAGCCAGTCACCGAGTCGCTGCAGAATCGCGTCGTCGGCTCCGAACTTCTTCTGTATCTGGGCGAAGGCTTCACGAACTTCGTCTGGACGCTTTGAATACCCCAGCACATCGGCGCTGAGCAACCAGTAGTCCTTCGCAAGCTGCTTCTCTTCTTCCGAGCCGCCCTGTGGAACCTGCTGACGAATCCAGGCGACGAGCTTGTCCGCCAGCGAGTGTCCCTGCTCGCGTGTTTCGTCGCTTTTGATCAGCTCGTCGATCGGGGCTCGCGAGTAGTCTCGGACTCGGGTCGGAACTTCTTCTTTCAAATACGAAGTTCCCAGTGCCTTGACGCCGTCATCCACTTTGGAATTCTGGAAGCTCCACGCCGCCAGTTGCTGCGATGCTTTCTCGCAGAACGACTTCGACTCTTTCGTACGTTCAACATCGAACGTCAGCTGTCGCCAGGCGGCAACTTGCTCGTCTTCGTCCTTGTCGATTGACGCGAGGTCTGCCAGATCGACCAGCGAATAAACGGCGACCAGATGCTTGCCGTGTTTTGAAACAACTTCCTTGAAAGCCTTCTTCGCCTTTCTCACCTCGCCCATGTCTTTGTAAGCGCGAGCGATGTAGAAGGACGACGCAACGGCCTCGGATGACTCCGGCCAGTAATCGATGATCGATTGAAAGCCTTCCGAGATCGCCGTGTTCGGCTTCTTCTGCTCGATGAGACACAGGCTCCATTTCAACAGCGAATACGGTGCGCCCTCGCTGGACTCGTACAGCGAAAGAAACTTTTCGTACTCGCTGGCCGCGACCTTGTAGTTCTTTTCGAGGTAATACTTTTCCGCGATCTTCATCTGGTAACGCTCGACTTCGCGCAGCTTCGCCCAGCCTTCAAGTGAAAGCACGTCCAGTTTCTGCGCCTCGGCGGTCCGACCGGAGAGAATGAGCAAAGAAGCGAAAATGGCTGCGTTCAGCAGGAGTTTAACCCTCGTTCCTACGCTCTGTGTGGGAACGTTCAATCGGACGCTCCGCGTCCCATCACGTTGACTCGGAGCGTCACAGGCAGCGACGTTCCCACGCGGAGCGTGGGAACGAGTTTTGAAGATTACTCGCGTCGAGCTTCCAGCCATTTCGCATACTCCGTGTGAGCGTAAAAAATCACGTTCGTGCCGAGCTGATAACACGCTTCCCAGACTTCCGGCGAGACTCCCGAATGATCGTCCGCCCAGGCATCGCCGATGTCTCCCGGATGGTAGTAGCAGACCAGCCGGCCATCGACTCGCCAACCGAGTGCCTCTTTACCGCCGTGCGGAGCAACGTACGGCAGAAACGGAATCTGAAACGGAATTCGGTGAATGACATCGTCCAGCGGGATCGACGTCGGCCGCACGTTCGGCAACACCTGCTGCATCATCGACAGAAACTGACTATGCCAGCCGCGGCTTCCACCGTTATCGCCGAACAACATTCCGTGCTTGTCGATGATGTATTCACGCAGGACTTTGATCTCAGACTTCGAAAGCTGAATGCTCTTCTGACCGGTCATGTAGACGTACGGCGGGCTCTTGCCGATCGGAAACAACTTCAACTGAGAGACCGTGCGCGACTCCGTCAGCTTCTCAACTTTCTGCTGAGTTCGAATTCCGTATTCAATCAGCATGTTGACGTCGGCGCCGATGCCGAAGTCCTGGTCCCAGTCGCCGCCGAGATACTCAAGCCGAATGAACCGAACCTTGCCCGCCTTCGTGCCGCCTGCGAAACCGGCACCGGCTCCCGCTCCGTAGCCGACGGTGTAGGCGTGCTTCGTAATTTCCGTGAGTTGCAGTTTGATTTCGTCGATCGGCGGAATATTGAAACTGATCGACGCGAACGGGTTGACGACAAACTTCTTGCGAATGACCTTCTGAACTTTGACGACCTGAGCAATCTGCTGCTGTTCGCCGCCGCCGGCTGGCAATTCGTAAATGTCTTCGCAGCCGCCGACCTGAGTCAGAATCAAAAACGCCACAAAGAACGCCAGCGAGTAACCCAGAAACGCGGCCACCGACTGATTCAGCCGTTTCGATTTCTTACCGTAGTACCAGGCTTCGGGATCAAGCGGGTTCGTAACTTTGTGAGCTGAACCATCAGCCGTGACCTGATCACTTGCCGGCGTCGTCGCTGACAGTTCTCGCAGAGTCGCAGACGCCCGAACCTTGAGCCGTTCGAGATCAAACCGGCGAGCCGTTCGTTCCAGCCCCCAGACGACCCACCCGAGTCCAATAAAGTAAGCAGCCGCAGTTCCAATTCTCGCCGACATTGCGCGAGCTTCTGCCAGATCGAGGAAATCCAGTCCGTAAACGGCAAACTGCCAGACAGGAAGAAACGCGACGCTCGCCACCGCTGCGGAGAGAATCTGATGTTCTGTCCGATGGCGAAAGGCCCACCGGATCCAGACAACCGCCGTCAGCGCCGCAATCGCAAAACCAGTTGCGAGGCCCGCTTGAGGAACCTTCCCCACCCACAGCCAGTCAACCATGCACACCAGCCACGCGACCGCAATCGCGGTCGTCAAAGCCAGGCGGCGATCAGTTTTGAGGCGGGACAGGATCATGAAGAATTCAACTCGAAACCAAATCGGCGATCAGTTTTCTGGCAGTGGATGGACCACGGAAGACACGGAATTACACGGAAAGCTAAACCTGAATTCCGTGCCTTCCGTGGTCAAACCGTTATTTCATCTAAGATGCAAAATGTTCAACGACGCCGATCAGTCCAGACCGTCGAGCAGCTTGTCGAGGTTTCCGTCGAGAGGATTAGTTTTGGGATCCGTTACGACGGTTTCGTCGATCTTCATCGCTGCGGCAGCTCGTGCAGCATCGTCGTCGGTCGGTGAATCAGCTGCCGTCCGAGGTTTCGTCGAAGCAGCGTTCACTGAAGCTCCGGTCGGTGGATTCTCGGCCGAGTCTGTTTCAGAAGTTGCCGGCTGAGTCTCAGCGGCGACCGCGACAGCTTCTTCCGATTTCAAAAACCATGGAACCACCGAAAACGCGAAGAGCACGATGGCGCATCCGAATGTGGCCTGAACAGTCGCCTGGACCAGCCCGCTTTCGGACACAGCACCGAGCACTTCCTGAGGACTGCGGCCTTTGAGGTTCGCGATAAATTCCCGCACCTCTTCGGTCGTTGACGATGCGTCTGACTTCAGACGTTTCATGTCCGCAGCAACTCCCGTCGACGTTGTCGGTGGCTTTTCAAGATGCTCGCGTGTCTGATCCATTTTTCTCTCCGCCAGTTTCGGTGTGACTTTGCTGCTCCGCTGTTTCGTCGTCAGGCGACTACTTCTTCTTCACGTCTTCAACGATGTGCACAAGATCGCCGCCGGCTTCGCTGACCGCCTCGATCACCGGTTCGAATCGCAAGGCGACCGCTTCCTCGTGAACCTTCAGCAGCACGGTCCGCTCGCCAGCCGGAGCGTCGCCCAGCTGATCCTCAATCGCGGATGCGAGTTGCCCGACGCCGATTTCCTGCCCGTTCAGATAGAGCTTGTTTTCGTTGTCGACCACAACGCTGACCATCGAATGGCCGGCCTGCTCAAGGTTCTCGGCCTTCGCCGGAGTCCACTGCAAATGGCTGTCGTCCTGAGCCCGCGCGAGGATCACGAAAAAGATCAACAGATTAAACGCAATATCCCCCATCGCCATGCTGGGCACTTCCGCTCGGGATGCTCTGCGTTTGATTTTCACAGGTTCAAAGTTCCAGGTTCAAAGTTCCAGGTTCAAAGTTCCAGGTTCAAAGTTCCAGGTTCAAAGTT
>CALDJX010000703.1 GCA_937899075.1 uncultured Planctomyces sp.
GTGACGAAGGATTCCACGGGGCCATCTGAGCAACCGTTTGGTTCGTGAAACTGTTGCTCATGACGAATGATGGGTGACCGGTGGCACATCCCAGATTTACCAGTCGGCCTTCAGCGAGGACGATGATCGCCTTGCCGCACGGATAGACGTACTTGTCGACAGGGCCGCCTTCCATGTCGTCGGTTTTGATCATCAACTTTTCGATGTCGGATCGGTTGTTGAGGTACGCAACGTTGATCTCGTCGTCGAAGTGGCCGATGTTGCAGACGATGGCGTTGTTTTTCATTTCGTCGAGATGCTCTCCACGAATGATGTCGGTGTTGCCGGTCGTCGTGACGAAGATGTCGCCCTGGTTGGCGACTTCTTCGAGAGTTGTGACCTGGTAACCTTCCATCGCGGCCTGCAGAGCGTTGATTGGATCGATTTCGGTGATGATGACTCGAGCACCGAGTCCCTTCATCGCGGCAGCACATCCCTTGCCGACGTCTCCGTAACCGCAAACGACGACGACCTTGCCGGCGACCATGATGTCGGTGGCTCGTTTGATTCCGTCAGCCAGCGATTCGCGGCAGCCGTACAGGTTGTCGAACTTGCTCTTGGTGACCGAGTCGTTGACGTTGATGGCCGGGATCGGCAGCTTGCCATCGGCGGCAAGCTGGACAAGCCGCAGGACGCCGGTCGTCGTTTCTTCTGAGATCCCTTTAATGCCTTCGGCCAGTTCCGGGAACTTGTTGAGAATCATCGCGGTCAGGTCACCGCCATCGTCCAGAATCATGTTCAGCGGCTGCCCGTCAGGCCAGAAGATGGTCTGCTCGATGCACCAGTCGAATTCTTCGTTGGTCTCGCCCTTCCAGGCGAAGACCGCGACATCCGTTGCGGCGATGGCTGCTGCGGCGTGATCCTGAGTCGAGAAAATGTTGCAGCTCGACCAGCGGACTTCCGCTCCCAGAGCGGTCAACGTTTCGATCAGCACGGCCGTCTGAATTGTCATGTGCAGGCAGCCGGCGATGCGGGCTCCGGCAAGCGGCTGGCTGTCACCGTACTTTTCACGGAGAGACATCAGGCCGGGCATTTCTTTCTCGGCCAGTTCGATTTCTTTGCGGCCGAATGCGGCGAGGTTGATGTTTTTAACTTTGTACGCAAGAGCTTCAGCGGGAGCGGTCGACATGGTCGTTTCCTTTAAGAGGTCTGTTCCATCCGTGAGTGATTGACTTGTGGCAGCCGAAAACTCCGGCAGGTTGCTGCGGTTTCCGGCGAGGATCGGCAGGATTGGTCTCTCAGGCCTCGAACGCCGGCCAGGAGAACCGAGCGGAATTGTAGAGCCTGCCGCAGAAATGTCCTGCAAATCCTCACGAAAAGGGCACGATAGGGAACAATCAACAGCCCGGCAAGCAGGGCGAGCGAACGTCGACACAGGATTCGTCGCTGATGGCGTATGAACGGTTCAAGGCTCGTTGAAATTGCGATCCCGCAGGCCTACCATCGCCCGCCAGTCCGAACCCTAATTGCCTGATGCCTTGATTCAGGCCTAGTCCAATACCTCGGCGAACGCAGGAGTTGCATCATGAGCGAAGCTATTGAGAGCGTCCTTCAGGAAAACCGTAAGTTTCCGCCGTCGCCGGAGTTTTCTGCCGCGGCTCATATCAGCTCGGAAGAGCAGTACCAGGAGATGTGGAACCGGGCAAAGGACGATCCGGCCGGTTTCTGGGGCGACCTGGCTCGCGAGAACATCGACTGGTTTACTGAGTTCGACAAGACGCTCGAAGGCGACATGCCCGACACCAAATGGTTCGTCGGCGGCAAGACCAACGCCTGCTACAACTGCGTCGATCGTCACCTGACAACCTGGCGAAAAAACAAAGCCGCGATTATCTGGGAAGGCGAACCTGGCGATCAGCGAGTGCTCACTTACCAGGACCTGCACCGCGAAGTTTCGAAATTCGCCAACTGCATGAAGAAGCTCGGCGTTGAAACCGGCGACCGAGTCACGCTCTACATGCCGATGATTCCGGAACTCGCGATTGCGATGTTGGCTTGCGCAAGAATCGGCGCGACACACTCGATCATCTTCGGAGGCTTCAGCGCGGACGCCGTCGCCGACCGAAACAACGACGCTCAGGCGAAGTTGGTCGTCACTGCTGACGGAGGCTGGCGTCGCGGTAAAGAAGTGCCGCTGAAGGTCGCTGTGGATGAGAGTCTCGAAAAATCACCGTCCGTCGAGAAGGTGGTCGTCGTTAATCGAACGGGCGGCGATGTCACGATGGTGCCGGATCGGGACTACTGGTGGCACGAACTGATGGAAGACGCTTCGGCCGAGTGCGAAGCCGAAGCCCTCGATTCAGAACATCCGCTGTTCATCCTTTACACGTCTGGGTCGACCGGCAAGCCGAAGGGGGTTCTGCACACCACGGCGGGATACCTGCTCGGCACGACGATGACGTCTCGCTGGGTCTTCGATTTGAAAGACGAAGACACCTACTGGTGCACGGCCGACATTGGCTGGATCACCGGCCACAGTTACATCGTCTACGGGCCGCTGTCGAACGGTGCAACGACGGTCATGTACGAAGGCGCTCCGAACTGGCCGGACGAAGGCCGCTTCTGGTCGATGGTCGAAAAGTACAAGGTCAACATTTTCTACACAGCTCCGACGGCAATCCGAGCGTTCATCAAATGGGGCGACGAATGGCCGAACAAGTATGACCTGTCGAGCCTGCGTCTGCTGGGGACGGTCGGCGAGCCGATCAATCCGGAAGCCTGGATGTGGTATCACAAAGTGATCGGCGGCGAGCAATGTCCCATCGTCGACACCTGGTGGCAGACCGAAACGGGCGGCATCATGCTCAGTCCGCTGCCCGGCGTGACGGCGACCAAACCAGGCAGTTGTACGAAGCCGCTTCCGGGTGTCGTGCCGGACATCCAAAGTGAAACCGGCGAAAGCCTCGGTGACAATCAGGGCGGGCTGCTGGTACTGACTCAGCCCTGGCCGCACATGTTGCGGACTCTTTACGGCGACCATCAACGGTACGTCGATGTCTACTTCAGCAAGATCGAAGGCCGATACTTTGCGGGTGACGGTGCGCGTCGCGACGAAGATGGCTACTACTGGGTGATGGGGCGTGTTGACGATGTGCTCAACGTGTCGGGGCATCGACTCAGCACTATGGAAGTCGAATCAGCTTTGGTTGCTCACGAAGGAGTCGCCGAAGCGGCTGTCGTCGGTTTTCCTCACGACCTCAAAGGCGAAGGCATTTTTTGCTTCGTCACGCTGAAGGCTTCGTCCGGCGATGAAGATTTGAAGAAAGAATTGATCGCGCACGTCCGAAAGCAAATCG
Source organism: uncultured Planctomyces sp. (assembly GCA_937899075.1). Taxonomy (GTDB): domain Bacteria; phylum Planctomycetota; class Planctomycetia; order Planctomycetales; family Planctomycetaceae; genus JABMPE01. Next base: position 3,336 of record CALDJX010000703.1, read on the forward strand.
GCGCCATCGCGACTCCAGACGTGATCCGGTTCACAAATGCGTTACCGAAAACTCGCAGCGGCAAGATCATGCGACGACTTCTGAGAGACATCGCCGCTGGTCGTGAATCCGCCGGTGACACATCAACGCTGGAAGATCTCAGCGTGATGGCAAAACTGCGAGAGTCTGACGACTGATCTGTTGCAACACTGACTCATAAACGGGTGGCACCGGTTGCTTGCAACCGGCGTCGCGAAGCGACAAGAGGAAGGCGAGTTTGATGGGCGATGACCTCTTGCGGCTGCGCCGCACAGGTTGCAAGCAACCTGTGCCACCCAAAGAAGTCAAACGTTGAGACTTCTGCAGCCCGGTCGGTCCTCGCTCGGGCCATCACTTTCTCTACTGAACAATCGGCACTACTTGCGTGAGGATTCTTTGTGGCTGATTCGCTGAATATTCTGATGGTTGCGGCTGAGAACGACGCACTGGCAGGCGGGAAAGTCGGCGGAGTTGCCGACGTAGTCCGTGACGTCCCTTATGCACTGGCTGATCTTCCGGAATTCGAGGGTGAGGTTTCGGTTGTCTGCCCGTCGTACGGTTTCCTCCACAAGAATCCAAAGGCGAGTCTCGGAACGGTTGATTTCTCATTTGGAAGTGAGCGGTTGACTGCGGAACTGTTTGAAGTTGAAGGCAAGCGGCCGCACGCCGGAGTTCGACAACTGGTTCTGCATCACCCCGCCTTTGAAACGATCGACTCGGCGTCTGGTCGGAAGCTGATTTACGTGGACGACGGAGCAAAGCACCCGTTCGCCAGTGACGCGACGAAGTTTGCATGCTTTAACGCGGCCGTTGCGCAGGCTGTCCTGCAGGGCAGTTTCGGTGAAGTCGACATCGTCCATTTGCATGACTGGCACGCCGGGTTTTATCTGATGCTGCGCGAGTTCGATCCGTCACTCCGCGACCTTCGCAGCAAACGCACTGTTTTCACAATTCACAATCTCGCCCTGCAGGGAATCCGTCCGCTGGATGGTTACGCCTCTTCGTTGAAGGCATGGTTTCCCAACCTCAATTACGACCTTCCGACAGTTCGGGATCCGGAACACCTTGACTGCATGAATCCGATGGCCGTCGGAGTTCGACTGGCGGACAAAGTGCATGTCGTCTCGCCGGGCTATGTTCCTGAGGTCTGTCAGCCAAGCCGGCCTCGAAGAAATGATCCGATGTGTGTGTTCTTCGGTGGCGAAGGCCTGGAAGGAGACCTCCAGAACTCGCGAGATCAGGGGCGGCTCGTCGGCATCCTGAACGGTTGCGAGTACGAGACGACGCCGCCAGCGTTGCCAGTTCGCGACGAAGATTCCTGGCGGAACCTGCTCAGCGGTTTGGTGGTCGAATTGGCGGGTTGGTATGAACGCTCGCAGACTTTTCCCAACTGGTTGGCTCATCAGCGGCTGCGAGGCTGGCTGGAGAGCAAGCGTCTGCGACCGAGCGTTGTCATGACGAGTGTGACTCGGGTGGTGGATCAGAAGGTTCGACTGATGAGCACTCCGGAAGACGCTCCACCGCTGGATCGAATTCTGACCGAAGCCGACGACGACGTTGTCTACCTTCTGGCTGGCAACGGCGACCGAGGTTACGAAAAGTTTCTGCACGACCTCGCGCGGAAACACGACAACTTCGTCTTTCTGAACGGCTACAGCCATCACGGAGCGGAACTGCTTTATCGGGCAGGCGATTTGTTTCTGATGCCGAGTGCTTTCGAACCGTGTGGAATTTCGCAAATGCTTGCCATGCGTGACGGGCAGCCTTGTGTCGTGCATTCGGTCGGCGGATTGAAAGACACCGTCCACGATGGAGAAACAGGTTTCGCCTTCTCTGGCAACACGCCGAAGGAATTGGGCGATGGATTCGTCGAAGCCACTCGCCGCGCCATCGAGTTGAAGAAAAATTCCGGCAAAAAGTTTGAAGACATCCGGCAAGGTGCCTTCGGCTGCCGATTCCTGTGGTCCGATTCCGTGCGACGCTACCTGTCAGAACTCTATGCAAAGTAGTTGTCGTTCGGCCGAGCTTTGACAGCGTTCGAGTTGTGGCCATGGTTGAAAACTCAGGTGCTTGTGGTCAGGTTTTCCGGCACGCAAAGTCACTTCAAACATCGAGGCCGACCAATGATGACTCGAACCGCCGTCGCAACGCTGATTGCCTTTTGTGTTGCCAGTCAGCTTTCGACTGCTGAGGACCTGAACTGTCTGTCGGATGCTGAACGGGCTGGCTCGAAGCTCTACGCCCAACTTCAGAATGAAGCGTACGCGGCGCTCGATCGGCGACTTGAGAATTATGAGCAGCTCAAGACGGTCGACGAGATCAAGGCTTATCAGCGTCGATTGCGGCTGTTCATGACGAAGCAGTTGGGCGGCTTTCCAGAGAAGACGCCGCTTAACGCACGATCGATGGGCACGATTCAAGCCGATGGTTACGTGATCGAAAAGGTGATTTTCGACAGCCAGCCGCACCATCGCATCACAGCGAATCTTTACTTGCCAAATGCGGATGGGCCAGTCCCGGCCGTCGCCGTTTCCAGTGGTCACAGTCGGACAGCCAAGACCGCCGACTACAACCAGCGTTTCGGAATCATGATGGCCAGGCATGGCATGGCTGCGCTTTGTTTTGATCCGATTGGTCAGGGCGAGCGGTCTCAGATTCTGACAGCCGAAGGCGAGCCGCAGCACAACGGCACAACGACCGAGCATTTTCTGATCGGAGTCGGCTCGACGCTGGTTGGTCGTAACACCGCGCGTTATCGAGTCTGGGATGCGATGCGGTCGATCGACTACCTGGTCAGTCGGCCGGAAATCGACGCGACGAAGATTGGATTCACGGGATGCTCCGGCGGTGGAACGCTGACGAGTTACGTGATGGCTTTGGACGATCGCGTCGCGTGTGCCGCTCCGGCCTGCTACCTGACGACGTTTCGGCATCTTGTGGAAACCATCGGGCCGCAGGATGCCGAACAGAATATTTTCGGGCAGCTCAAGTTCGGGTTGGATCATCCTGACTATGTCCTGATGCGTGCTCCGAAGCCAACGCTCATCAGCTCAACGACGGGCGACTTTTTCAGCATCGAAGGAGCGTGGCAAAATTATCGTCAGGCCAAACGAATCTATGGACGACTCGGTTATCCCGAACGAGTTGACCTGGTCGAAGTCGAAGGCCGGCACGGCGTACATCCTCAGAATCTGGCGACGATCACTCACTGGTTCAAACGCTGGCTGCTCAGCAAAGACGAGCCAGTGGCGGCCGTCGAGTTGCGGACGCTTTCCGCGGCGGAATTGCTCTGCACGAAGTCCGGCCAGGTGTTGACTGAGTTCTCGGACGAACTGTCAGTCTTCGACCTGAACGCTGCTTATGAATCGGAGCTCTCCGAGAAACGTATCTCACGGTGGCGAGGGACTGACGATGAGAAACTGGATTCACTGGTTCGACAGACGATCGGCGTCCGACCGAATTCGGAACTGAAGCCACCGAAGTTCGAAGATGTTGCGCGCGTCCAGCGAGAGAACTATCACATCGACAAACTGATTCTTCGAACCGACTCCGGAATCCCGCTACCAGGACTGACGTTTCACCCACCGTCGCCGGTCGACGATGCTTACGTTTATCTTCACGAAGACGGAAAGCTGGGAGACTCGGAGGCGGACGGGCCGATTGAAGAACTGATTTCTGAAGGCTACGCGGTCGTTACCGTCGATCTTCGAGGGCAGGGCGAGACCGGATCCGGCTCACGCGACGCGACACTCACGGACTGGAAGACGTATTACCTGAGTTACCTGCTGGGCAAGTCTCTGGTCGGGTTACGAGTGGAAGACGCACTCGCCGCCGCGGACTTCGTTGCCTTCTACCAGAAGAAAAGAGACTCCCCTCGAAAAGTCCACCTGGTCGGCGTCGGCCATGCCGGTATCGTCGCGCTGCACGCGGCCGCGTTGAATCCGGACCTCTTTGCATCGGTCACTTTGAAGCGGACGCATCGCAGTTGGGCATCCGTCGTCAGGCTGAAGTCACCAGCCGGGCATCTCGACAGCACGGTCCACGGAGCACTCCAGGTCTACGACCTGCCCGATCTGGTCCGCCTTGCCGGAAAAGACAAAGTCCGGTTTGAGGATTAATGATGAGCCACGTTGTTTCTTCTGACGCTGTGCTGTCTCGTTGTCCCCGGCGATGTCGCAAGTTTTTGGTTTGGAGCGTGGCGTTTACGGCGATCCTCGGTGGAGTACTCGCAAAATCTGCGTTCGCTGATGATGCAACTTCACAAGGATCGGAACTCGAAAAGCAGTTTCAGAATGCGGTCCTGCCGTTTCTCAGGACGTACTGCCTGGATTGCCACGGGCATGACGATCCGGCGGCGAAGCTCGATTTAAGTGGCTATAGATCGGCGGAAAAAGTGGCGGCAGAGCACCAGACGTGGGTGATCGTGCTGGATCGATTGCGGGCTGGTGAGATGCCGCCGAAGGATTCGGAGTCACTGCCGACACCCCAGCAGCGCGAGTCGGTGATCAGGTGGATTAACGCCGCTCGCGATTTTGAAGCGGCAAGAAATGCTGGAGATCCGGGAGCGGTTCTTGCGCGACGGCTCAGCAACGCGGAGTACGATTACACGATTCGTGATCTGACTGGCGTCGACATTCGCCCGACGAAGACGTTTCCCGTCGACCCGGCGAACGAAGCGGGATTTGATAACACCGGCGAGTCTCTCACGATCTCGCCGGCGTTGTTGAAAAAGTATCTCGATGCGGCGAGGAACGTGGTCGAGCATCTGGTTCTGAAGCCGGACGGGTTTGCGTTTGCCCCTCACCCGGCAGTCACGGACACCGACCGGGACAAATACTGCGTCAAACGCATCGTTCAGTTCTATGACCGGCAGCCGACGGATCTTGCCGCGTATTTCCAGGCAGCGTGGCAGGTTCGGGATGCGGTGTTAACGTCGCCCGGCAATGCTTCGCTTGATCCAGTGTTGAAACGCGTGGCTTCCGAACGCGGAATCAGTTCCAAATACCTGGCAACTGTCTGGAACCTCCTGACGGATGCTGAGGATGCCGTCGGCCCTGTTCAGACTTTGCGTGAAATGTGGAATGCTCTGCCGACCGATTCGAATCAGCCGAATGAAGTTGTGGCCGGCTGTCGCGGAATGAGTGACTTCGTCTCGCGACTTAGACCAAAACTCAGTCCGCAGTTCGACAACCTGTTCATCGAAGGAAATCACAAAGGCTCCCAGCCGTTTGTCCTGTGGAAGAATCGGCAGCACGCGAGTCACCGTCGAGCTTTGAATCATTCGGTTCTTCGTGAGTTCTCCGAATCGACTGAGGAAAAGCCGACCGAGATCGCGCCAAGCGAAACAAAGCCGACTGAAACAAAGTCGACTGAAGTTAAGCCAATTGAAGCTGCGATTATCGATGAGCATTTGGTCGTGCCGTCCGATCCGGACATGCGAGCACGTCACGAAGCTTCGTTCGAGCGCTTTTGCTCGGTCTTTCCCCACGCGTTCTACATTTCGGAACGCGGTCGAGATTACGTCAAAGAATCTTCGAAGCAGGATGGTGAACGCGGCCGTCTGCTGAGCGCGGGCTTTCACAGCATGATGGGTTATTTCCGCGACGACCGGCCGCTGTACAACATGATTCTGGACGAAGACGGTCAGAAAGAAATTGACGTTCTGTGGCAGGAGCTGGATTTCGTCGCGTCGGCTCCTGCCAGGCAGTACGTCGGGTTTTTGTGGTTCGAGCGGACGGATTCTCGGTACATGCGAGATCCGCAGTTCGACTTTGCGCGGGCGGAAGACAAAGCTGCGGCGTCAGAGGAAATGATTTCGAAGCTGGGGCGGCTCTACCTGGAAAAAGCACGTGCCAGCGGCGGGACGGAAGTGCCGCTGCAGGCGATCGAGCATTTCTTTCGCGAGATAAATGATCAGATTCGCTGGGTCGAACTCGCTCGGGTGAAGGCTGAGCCGAGCCATCTTGAAGCCATGTTGGACTTGGCCGCTCGGGCGTATCGGCGGGATTTAACCCAGTCCGAACGCAGTGATCTGGTCGGCTTTTATCGAGTGCTTCGAGACGCGGATGGACTGAGCCATGAGGATGCCATTCAGGACACGATCGTCTCGATTCTGATGTCGCCGTTGTTCTGCTACCGCGTTGATTTGATTGGTCATGGTGATGGCCGGCGTTCATTGACGGATGAGGAACTCGCCAGTCGATTGAGTTATTTTCTCTGGTCGTCCATGCCGGATGACCAATTGCTGAACGCCGCTCGTGTGCAGCGTCTTTTGCAAACAGACGAGCTGATTCGCCAGGTGCGTCGGATGTTGCAGGACGCTCGCGTTCGAGCATTGGCAACGGAGTTTGGCGGCAACTGGCTCGACATTCGCCGTTTTGAGGAACACAACGCCGTCGATCGCGATCGCTTTCCGGCATTCACTGATGATTTGCGACAGGCCATGTTTGAAGAGCCGATCCGGTTCTTCATCGATGCCGTGCGAAACGATCGGTCGGTGCTTGATTTTCTTGATGCCGAACACACGTTTGTGAACGCGGACCTTGCTCGGCATTACGCGATCCCGGATGACGTTGTGCGGGCTGGTGGTTGGGCACGTGTTGATCGGGCAGTCGATTATGGTCGAGGCGGACTGTTACCCATGTCCGTGTTCCTGACAAAAAATGCACCGGGTTTGCGAACCAGTCCGGTCAAACGTGGTTACTGGGTCGTTCGCCGTTTGCTTGGCGAGAGAATTCCGCCTCCGCCGCCGAATGTGCCGGAGCTTCCCGATGATGAGGCGAAACTCGGTGAGCTGACTCTTCGCGAGGCTCTCGCTAAACATCGCGATCACGCAAGCTGTGCCGGCTGCCACGAGCGGTTCGACTCGATCGGTCTGGCGTTTGAAGGGTTCGGCCCGGTGGGGGAGCGGCGTGACATCGATCTGGGCGGACGACCGATTGACGCAACCGCTCAGTTTCCAGACGGGCCTGAAGGTAACGGAGTTCAAGATTTGCGGAAGTACCTGCTGACTCACCGACGCGACGAATTTGTCGAAAACCTGATTCGGAAACTGGTATCTTATGCCCTCGGCCGAAGCCTTATTCTGCCGGACGAGTTGCTGATCCGTGACCTGCACAGCAAGCTCAGAGATAATGACTACCGTTTCGCAAGTCTCATTGAAAACATCGTGACCAGTCCGCAGTTTCTGAACAAACGCGGTTCGAGCCACCTTGTCAGAGAATGAAATATGACCGGTTCATTCAATTCGGAACGTCGTCAACTTTCGCGTCGAACCCTGCTTCGGGGAGCCGGCGTCGCGATGGCGCTGCCGTGGCTGGAATCGATTCCGGTTTGGGGGTTTGAACCGTCGAATGATGCGGCGGCGAGTCCCTTTCCGAAACGTTTCGGCGTGTTGTTCATGGCGTGCGGAATTCATCCTGATCACTGGTGGGCGAAAGGGGCCGGCGCGGAGATGGAGCTGAGCAAGAGTCTCGCTCCGCTGGAACCTCTGAAGGAAAAAGTGAACGTCATCTCAGGGCTGTTCAATAAGAACTCGACCGGTGTCGGCATTCATCCTGGGCAGACGGGCAATATTCTGTCGGGAGCTTCGCTTCAGAAGGGAGCCGAACTTCGTGGCGGGATCAGCGTCGACCAGGTCCTGGCGAATCATCTCGGTCAGGAGACTGCTCAGCCGAGCATGGTCCTTGGTTGCGAGCAGCCGATCACCGGTTACCACGAGACGAATTTCTCGATGGCGTACAGTTCGCACATTTCCTGGCAGAACGCGACGTCGCCCGTGCCGATGGAAGTTTACCCGTCGCTGGCCTTCGACAGTCTGTTCGATAACCGAGGTACGCGGCGAAACAAAAGTGTGCTCGATCGCGTGAAAGAACACGCTGCAAGTCTCAGTCGACAGGCGAGTGCCGGTGACCGGGCAAAGCTTGACGAGTACCTGACCAGCGTCCGCGAAGTTGAAAAACGGATTGAACGTTTACGCGACCATCAGGACGAAGCGTTGGAGCGAGCGAAGCATCGAGGCGAGTCAGTTATCGGGATGGCTCGCCCTGATAACGGGCTGCCGGAGGATATCCGAGATCACATGCGCCTGATGTGTGACATCATTGCCCTCGCGTTTCAGACGGACAAAACACGGATCGCGACACTGTTGCTTTGCCGGGATATTTCCGGGTTGTTCTACCCATTTCTTGACGTGCGAAACGCTCACCACTCGGCATCGCACAACGAACGCTCCGACGATTGGGAGCGAGTTTCACAGTACTACTGCAGCCAGCTCGCTTACCTGGCTGGCCGGCTTGATGCCATGCCGGAAGGAGATGGCACCGTGCTGGACAACTCGTGCCTGATCTTCGTGAACAATATGTGGTCGGGCAGCAAACACGATTCGACCAAAGTTCCGCTGGTTACAGCAGGCGGTCTTGGCGGAACTCTCCAGACGGGGCGAGTTCTCGACTATCTAAAATCCGGCGACGACAAGCGAAAACTTTGTAGCCTCTACCTGTCGATCATGCATCGAATGGGCCTTGCCGCGGACGGCTTTGGCGATGCCGATTCTCCGCTTGAGAATCTGTAAAACTTATTTGCCGCCGATCGAGATGACTTGCGACTCGGTTCGAATGATGAGCGCTCCGTTGCTGACGGCCGGGGTCGCTCGGCTTGGATGACCGAGTGAGTTGCGGCCGAGCAGTTCGTACTCGTCCGCCGCGGCGATCACGACGACTTCTCCGTCCAGGTCGACGCAGTAGATCTTTCCGTCGATGCAGATTGGCGAGCAGTAGAAGTTGCCTCCGACTCGTTCCTGCCAGACGACTTTTCCAGAATCACGCTCGACGCACGTCGCGATGCCTCCGTCATTCCACAGGAACATCCAGTCCTTGTAAATAAGCGGTGTCGGTACGTGCGGAGCCTGGCGGATGACTCGATAGGTTTCCTTGACGGTTACTTTGTCGTCGGAAAGTTGCGGCTTGACGACCACCACCTGGCGTTCGCCGCCGACTCCTCCGCTGCTGGCCACGACGAGGTCGCCGGCGATGACAGGTGAGCCCAACGCTCGTTGGGATGCTCGACCGAAGACATCAATGTGCCAGTTCTGGTGACCGGTTTTCAGATCGACGCCGACAATGCCTTCATAGCAGTGCGAAAAGATAACTTCGGCCGGCCGATCTTGTGGAGTGTTGATGCACGGCGTTCCGTAGCAGGCTCGTTTGCCTTCGCGAGGAATCTTCCACTGCTCTTTTCCAGTCATTCGGTCGACGGCGACCAGAAAGCTGTCGTCTTTGTGGTCATGCGCGACGAACACGGAATTTTGATAAACGATGGGCGAAGTCGCGCCACCCTGTCCGTGGAGATAAGGTCCGAGTTCGTATTCCCAGACTTTGTTGCCGGCATGGTCGTAAGCGATCAGCGGTGACGAGACTTTGGAATGCCACAAAACGTAAACGTGGTCCGCGTCGGCGGTCGGAGTGTTCGATGCAAAGCTGTTGTTCTTTTGCTGCTTGTAAGGATCGAACGAGATGTCCTTTCGCCAGACTTCAGTTCCGTCAGAAACGTTGAAGCACTGAAGCGTTCTCGTTTTGGCCTTGTCGTCGGCGCTTGTCACAAACAGCCGACTTGCCCACGCGATTGGCGACGAATGTCCGATGCCGGGTAGATCGACGGTCCAGTTGTAATCCTTGTCTGTCCACTCTGCGGGGACAGTTGTCGCGTCGCTGACGCCGGATCCGTTCGGTCCGCGAAAACGATTCCACTCCTCGGCAACTGCCTGGCCAGTGGTTGAACTTGCGATGAAACACGCAGCGGCAACGGTGAAGAGAATCGTTCGGCTTATCCGAAACATGATTGTTCCTGTCCAGGCAAACGGGTTGAGAATCGTTGGTGGTGGGAGAACCACGAGTTTTGCAGTTTTCTAAGTTTTTTGCGACGCACAGCGGGTGAGATACCGTTGAGCGGGCTCTTGATTCCGCCATTAAGTCGAGTTGCTTCTGAAAGACTCTTGTGTACTGTTTTACTGTCAGGCATGGTGTTTTTCAGTCACTCTGTCGGTCCCTGACTCTTTCCCCGTTTGTTGACGTTTCGAATTCCTGCGAACCGTTGCGAAAGGCGCTCTGATATGTCCGGTCGAATGCTGCTGTTGCTGTTGCCGTCTCTGTTGCTCGTTCAGGGGGATGGAGAAAGCAGGTCACCGGCGGGCACTCCAGCGATTGTCTTCGATTCGATTGGCGGCAGCGGCGGCGGATTAGTCGTCAACGCGACCGACGGCTGGGAATTCTCTGTTGAGAAGCCGGTGACCATCACTTCTCTGGGAGTTTGGGACCACAACCTTGACGGGTTCGCGACCGAGATTCCCGTTGGCCTTTGGAATTCAAAAGGAAAACTTCTGGCGACTCAGACGGTTCCAGAGGGCAAGGCCGCGACTGAGGTTGACGGTTTTCGATATGTCGACATTGTTCCGATCGTGCTTCAGCCGGGGAGTGGGTATGTGATCGGAGCGGCCTACACACCTCGTACAAAAGAGAACATTGCTGGCGGGAACTCGAACGGAAAGTTTTTCAGCGACGGTGCCATTCGCTGGGTGAAACGGCGCCGGGTGATCAAGAAGGAAGGGCTTGCATTTCCTGAGCCTCAGTCGGGAAGTGGAAGCATTGAAGCAATGCCAGGCGGCTTCGGCCCGAATTTCACAATTGCCGAGCCGACAAACCCTCGCATCTATTATCGAACTCACAAAGTCGACGACGATCGCAGTTATGTGATGGTCAAGCTGGCTGAGAATCAAAACGCTTCTCACAGTCGCGACCTCGTGATATTCGTCAGCCTGTTTGCTCGAAAGAACGGCGAGCTGACACAGATTCTGATGAATGGCGAACCGCTCGGAACTGGGCCGGAAGCATTGGAAACCGTCGCCAGTACGGCTCGGAAGTTGACCGATGGCGTCACGAAAATTGCTGGCGTACGACCGGACATTCGAATCGCGGCTCCGTCGTGGGTTCGGTACTCGGACCTGGCGAAAGTTGTTGACGCGTGCAGCGGACGAGTGACTTCAACTGTCCGACGGACAACGGCCATGCGAGTCGAACTGTCGACTTATCGCGATAACGGGCTGCCACTTTCGAATGGCGACGTGACGGGCCGGTTTATCGAAAAGGGAGACTGCGTCGAAGATACATGGACAGGTTTGTTATGGCAGAAGGACGGAGCAGCATCCGGCAGAAAGAATTATCAACAGGCTGCGGACTATGCCGCCAGTCTGAAACTCAACGGCCTGTCCGGTTGGCGAGTGCCGACGATC
>CALDJX010000704.1 GCA_937899075.1 uncultured Planctomyces sp.
CGCTCAACCAACGCATTTTCACCGAATAACCGCAGCCTGCAGCTGATTACACCCCTTTGAATGGCGGTGCAGCGGGGGAATTGTTGATTTGCTGGTCGCCTCCAGGCGAACCATCCTTAACGAGAAAAAGAAACTGTGACTGCAGCAAAGTGGGAGGCCGAAGTGCATTGAGTTCTTTACGTTTCTAACGGGCACCGGAAAGCTCACGGAACGGCGTGCGGTTCGTTGGTGCACTGCGGCCCGATGACTTCAGCTTCGCCAGCAAGGCCTGAAGCTCTTTCCGTTTGGCTTCTTCCGTGAAATACAGGTTATTCGCTTCACCGGGATCGTCATCGAGATTGTAAAGCTGCCCTGGTGCGTCAGGAGCTTTGTCTGGGATGGCCCACTTTTGCATGTTCTTCACGTCGTAGTTGTTCCCGCCAGACCCTTGGTGGTCCAGGTACTTCCATGGCCCCTTGCGAATCTGGAATTCTCCGTGAAAGCTCTGCGTCAGCAGGTGAGGGCGAACTGACTTCGATTCCCCCTGCTGCCCCAGCATCACGGGCAACATGTCAAAGCTGTCTGTCGCGGCATCGTCCGACAGCGAAACACCAACGACTGAGGCCACTGTTGCGAAGATGTCCGTCGTGTTGGTCATCTGGGACGACACCTGTTTCGGTGGAATCTGACCGGGCCATCGAGCGATAAAGGGAACACGGTGTCCGCCTTCCCATCCATCTCGCTTCATTCCCCGCCATCCACCTGACGGATCGTGTTGATGATCCTCTCGCATCCAATTGACGTGAAGGGTTTCCGCGCCGTTGTCAGAATTGAACAGCACGAGAGTCTGTTCATCGATTCCGAGTTCTTTGACGAGATTCAAAACGCGCCCGACCAGTATGTCCAGTTCCCAGACAAAGTCGGCTCGCGGCCCGGCTTCGGTGGCGCCGTTGAAGTCTTTCGCCGGCAGGACTGGTGCGTGAGCGATTTGGGTTGAGAACACGGCGAAGAATGGTTTGTCGGGAGTCGCCTGGCGATGCTCCTTGATGAACGCTTCTGTCTTGTCGTAGAACAGAAGATCCGCGTTCATGAAATCATAGCCCGGCGACATCCATCCGGCGTCGTTATCCCATCGCCACTTGCCTCCGGGATTTGGCAGGCTCTTCGGATTGTGCCGCTCGCTCGCAGGAGTCGCCACCATCCCGTCTTCGATGTAAACGTAAAGTGGGTCGGTGTTCGGGCAATTGGGAGTTACGAAAGACTCGTCAAACCCCCGCGCATTGGGGCCGTCGATCAGCGGAGTGCTCTTTTCGTAATCGATCAGCAGAGAGTTCTCGAAGCCGCCGCCCAGACGTTTGCCATCTTTGTCGAACCAACTGAGCCCAACGTGCCACTTGCCAAAGACTCCCGTGCGATATCCCTGGTCCTTCAGCATCTGAGCAATGGTGAGCGTTCCCGGCTTCAGGTAACTCGGTCCACCCGGCCCTTCGAAAGCGCCGCCGCCTCGCCCGGTGGAACGATAGATTTGCTGCCCCGAAAACAGACCATATCGAGACGGCGAACAGATCGTCGACGGGCTATGGGCGTCGGTAAATCGGATGCCCTCGGCCGCCATCTGATCAAGCCGCGGAGTCTTGTAGGACGCCTTGCTGTTGTAACACGACAGATCGCCGAAGCCCAGGTCGTCGGCATAGATGATGATGATGTTTGGATGGTCTTCCGCCTTGCTGCAGACGGTCATCGACAACAGCAAGACAATTCCGCACAGCCGCTGACCGGCAACGCGGATTCGATTTAGGACACTCATTTGACCAACCACAGTATGTTCGTTGATAGATTCGATGGACGATAAAAAAGTACGCTACCTCGATGCTACTTCGGTCCGCGCGGGAGATTCTCGACGAGATACCGGAGAATCAGCATGCGGACGTGGACGACCGTGCCTTTTCCTTCGCGAAGTCCGTGGTTGCGGTTGGGATACACCATATAGTCAAACGGTTTCCCCAATTCGATCAAACGATCGACGAGCCCTTCGATGATTTGAATGTGCGTATTGGTTTCGCCGGAGCCGGTCATAATTAGCAGCTTGCCCTTGAGACCTTCGGCGAAGTTGATCGGTGCCGAACGTTCGTATCCTTCGGCGTTGACTTCGCGGGTTCGCATGTAGATTTCCTGGAACCACGCGTTGTAAAGCCATGGCTGCGGCTTCGGCACAACCGCGATGCCGACGTGGTAGACATTCGGTTTGCGAAACATCGCGTTAAGCGTGTTGGAACCACCACCGCTCCAACCCCAAATGCCGACTCGATCCAGGTCGATGAACGGTTTCATTTCCGCCAGCTTCTGGATTCCGTCCGCCTGTTCTTCGGTAGACAGCGGACCAAGACTGCCGAAAATCGAACGTCGCCATGCCGCGCCTTTTGGTGCGGCCGTGCCGCGGTTATCGATCGACACGGTAATGTAGCCGGCGTCTGCAACGACGCGAAGAAAGTCAATCTGCGCAGCGCCCCATTTGTCCAACACCGTCTGCAGGTACGGTTCGCCGTATACGTAAACGAAAAGCGGGTACTTCTTTGACTCGTCGAAATTACGCGGCTTCGTGAGGGATGCGTCCATCACCACGCCATCGCCGATGTTAATTTGAACAAACTCGGTGGGGCGTGGAGCGAGCTGATCGAATCTCTTTCGCAGTTCAGCGTGCTCTTCCACAACGCGAACAATCTTGTGGTCAGGCAACTCAACAAGATCCACAACCGGCGGGTCATTCAACGTCGAATAGGTATGAATCGCCCACTTCGAATCGGGCGAGATTTCGTAATCGTGTGTGCCTGGCTGCCCCTTCGGCGTGATGCGTTCCAATGTCCCCGCACCATCCAGTGGGACTCGGAACAGATACTTTTGCGTCGCGTTGTCAGGTGACGCATAAAAGTAGTACCAGCCGCCAGCTTCATCGACATGAACACGATCGATCAGGTCGAATTCACCTGGCGTGAGCTTCGTTTCGGTCTTGCCGTCGCGCGACAGCAACCAGGCGTGTCGCCAGCCGTCTTTTTCACTAATGAAGATGAAGGCTTCGCCATTGCTAATCCATTTCGCTCCGGAGTTGATGCCGTGGCTACCGACCGCCCAGGCATCATTGACTTCGCTGTAGATACGATTCAGTTTGCCGTCGATCGAAGCGATCCAGAATTCGCGTTTGTCACGGAAACGACTCAGGGTTTCGACAAGCAAGCCGTCGGAGTTGGGGATCCAGTCAACCTGTCCCAGATAGAAACCTTCATCAGGAACTTCGAGTGGCAACCAACGGACGTCTTCGCTTGCTACGTCAGCAACACCAACGCGAAGTGATGCCAGTTTGCCTCCAACTCTGGCAAAGCGATGTTGCTCAACGCCAGGATACGACGGATCGCCCGGAACCAGAACTGATCGTTGTTTAACGTCAGTGCTGTCAGCTTCCACAAACGAAATGTACCTGCTGTTCGGACTCCAACGCAGATCGCGATACGAGATATCGCGATCTCCGACATCTTCTGTCAATTGCCTCCGTTCGTTGCCATCGGCGTCACGCACAAAGACCTTCCGATTGCGTGCATCCGCGATCCGTTTGCCGTCTGGCGACAGAATGTTCTTCGTTTCTGAATTCTCAACAACGCTGCGTGCTCCCGAAATGACATCGTAGAGAGCGACAACGGGCTTGTTGGTTTCAGGATCGCTTTCGCGCAGCTTGTATCCGGAGCTATCAGGAAGCCATTCGGGCTCAACATCCGGAATGCGAAATTCGTTGCGATCATAAATCGCGCGAAGCCGCGCAACGGCTTCATCCTGCCATGGCGGGGCCTGGGCTTGAACTCCGCCGGTCCAGACCAGGTTCAGCGTAGATACAGCAAGGAGAATCGTGCTCGTGAAGAAGTGTCTCATTTTGACTCTTATCAATGTTCGATTGAACTATTAGCAGCATGCTGGTTTCCGTGGCTTCGCGCCCAGTTTTTCGTAGCTGAAACCGGCGACAAGTGGCTTGTACTCGCCCACGATTTCTACCGATCGGCTCGCGTCGATTTTCGCTTTCATTCCGATGTCCCAGTAGACCGCATTGACGGTCAACCTTCTGACACCGTCGTTCGCAAAGTCTTCTGCCGAACCCATTGTGAAGTGAACGATCTTTGAGTCGCGATTTTGATTTCCTTGCCTGGTTTTTGTCCAGGCAATCGGCAGTGGTTCTTTCTTTGTGTTTGGTGGTGCGTCTTGCTCGAGGTTGATCAGCGGTTGTCCAAGAACCAGCGAGGTGCAGTCGGCAGTAAAGGAGTGACCTTCCGGGTGGCAGCGGTAAACATCCGACCTGCCCGTGTGGTCAAGGAACTGGAACGACATGCAAACCATTTGATGATCGGCTCTTGAGTGCGTCGTCTGGGCGAGATTCTCAACAATCTCGCTTCTCTACCTAAGGGTTGATCTGCTTTGATCTGGTCGATGGCTCGTCCTCTCGCATGAACCATCTGGAGACTTTCATCACGCTCCAGACAACTGCAGCGAGCGCGAACACGACGGCGTATTCGGTCAAGGGTATCCACGTCACCTGATGAATGTGATTCATCCCAACGTCAGAATAAACTACACACACGGATAGCACATAGGCCCCAAGAAAGAACCACCGAGTTTTCACCGACAAACCGAGTCCGTGCATTTGCGTGACGATGAACAGTCCCGCGAAGCCGAAGCCGAAGCAGAACATCTGCCAGAAATCGGGAGCGTTACTCAGGGCCACGATCGTTCCGTGGATCAGCACGAGTACCTCCTGCGTGAGCATCCACCAGCGATTGACGTGGATTCGTGTGAAGAACAGGCTTCCCTGAAGCAGCATCAGGAACATGTAAAGGAAGCCGAGCAGATGTCCCGGCGTACTGACCATCGGGTGATACCAGAACGTGTAAATGGTCGCCCAGGCAAAGTAGTAACCGTGGTACTTACGAAGTGCTCGCGCGGACTCGCCCATCACACGACCACCGATCTTCCGGCCGAAGAACAGGCCACGCCGCTGGTTTTCCATCAACAAGACGATTACCAGCAGCAGAATCACAGACCATTGCGAACTTTGCTCGGGAACATCCAGGGCCAGACCGTCATAGAAGACATGTGTCTGAACGAAATGCAGAGCAATGAAGCCTGCGTTGGCGAGAAGTGCCAGTACGTTGACCCGGCTCAGTGATTTGCTGTAGCCACTCTTCTGAGTCTGAGCCTTCCAGATCAGCCACCAGATGGTCAGCTGATGGGCGGCGTATAATCCCCAGACTGAAGCTCGCGTCCAGATCGTCGGAGTGGCTGTCACCCAAGGATACCAGAATGCCACGTCGCGGTCCGGACGGAGTTCGAAATCGTCCAGCCGTCCGGCAGCCAGCCATATCAGTGCCGTGACGCCAAGGCTGAAGCAGATTCCGAAGATCAGCCCGTGAGTCTGGCTGAATCGGCTGTGGACTGGAGAATTCGACATTAAACGAGTTTACTTTCTCTGGCTCGTAACGTTTGCGAATCGTCATAACATAAACAGATTGAGCTGCGATGCGACTCTTCAGCCTGACCCTCGTGATTTGTGCAGCATGGGGGACGAATTCTGCGGTGGCTCGGACTCCGAGCAGAACAAACATCCCCAAGTCTCCTGACGAACTGGGCATTGAATGCAGGCTGCCGAACATCCGTAACTATTTGACCGGTGTCAGTCCGCTCAACGTCTTCCAGCATGATGGTCAAAACTTTAAAGCCAAAGGCGACGACAACAATTATCTGGCCGTGGCCACACCGCTGACCGGCAGGCGTTTGATGAACATCTCGGGAACGGACGATCGCCTGATTCCGTATCGCGGCGGCCCTTCGCGAGTCATTCCCGCGAAGAACGGTAAGCTCGGGTTTGTCGATGCCGAAGAGTCCATTTTCCCATGGGCGAAAGCTATGGGTTACAAAGGCGAGAAGCTGTCACGCCCGAGCAGAGTCGTCGGCTGACTGGAGATCTTCAGTTACCTCAACGGCGACGTTGTTCATTACAAGGTCTCCGGCGAAGGGCACGGAGCGACTGGTGCAATCGACGAAAAGACACTGCTTGAGTTTCTGAAGAGTGCATAATGAAAGGGACTACTCACCATGACGAATCGCCGCTGCTTCATTGACTTCATGTTGTGTTTCCTGCTCGCGGGACTGAGCGGGGCTTTCGCCACAAACAGTCTCATCGCTGCAGAGCGGCTCAATATTGTGCTGATCTTTGCCGACGACCTCGGCTGGCAGGAAACGGGTTTTACTGGGTCGGACTACTGCGAGACGCCGAATCTCGATCGTCTGGCCGGACAGGGCATGGTCTTTCGGAACGCGTATGCCTCGGCGGGCAATTGTCAGCCCAGTCGCGCCTGCATGCTCTCTGGTCAGTACACGGCGCGTCATGGCGTTTACGCCGTCGGCAGTACCAAACGAGGACCCGCTGCGCTGATGCGGATGATTCCCATTCCAAACCGTGGCAATCTACCCCTCGCAACCGTGACCATGGGCGAATCGCTCAAGGCGGCCGGCTATGCCACCGGATTCTTTGGGAAGTGCCACATGAAGGACTCCGACAAGGGAAAGTCGGAGCACGCGGGATTCGATGCGGTGAAGGTTTCGCAGCACGGGCTGAACAGCAAGGACCCGGCGGATCCGAAAGCCATTTTCTCCATCACTGAGGCAGCCTGCGAGTTTATCGAGGCGAACAGGCAGGGACCCTTCTTTGCCTATCTGCCGCACTACGCTGTTCACTCGGCCTTGCAGGGACGAGCGAAGACTCTGGCCCATTTCAAGGAGAAGCCAAAGGGGCAACTGGGGCACGGCGACCCGCTATTCGGTGCGTGTCTGGCGGATCTTGACACGGGCGTCGGGATGGTCCTGGACAAGCTGAAGGCACTGGGGCTGGACGACAACACGCTGGTGGTGTTCACCTCGGACAATGGCGGCACTCACGTTCTGCAGGAACCACTTCGAGGCCATAAGGGATGCTACTACGAGGGTGGCATTCGCGTGCCGATGATCGTCCGCTGGCCGGGCGTCGTGGAGCCGGGTTCGACCTGCGATGTGCCGGTTCTGAACGTCGACTTCTACCCCACGTTTCTGGCCACCGCCGGCGCGAAGTCGCCAGCATCTCCGCTGGATGGCGAGAACCTCATTCCGCTGTTCAAAGGCGGAGCAGCGCTGCATCGTCAGGCCATCTTCTGGCATTTTCCGGGCTATCTGAACGGTCCCGTCCCGCGTGGTCGCGATCCTGTCTTCCGCACGCGACCGGTGACGGTCATCCGCAAAGGCGACTGGAAGCTGCACCTCTACCACGAAGAATGGCAACTCGACGGCGGACGGGACAAGATTGCCAACAACAACGCGGTGGAGCTTTACAATCTGGCCACCGACCCCGGCGAAACGTCCAACCTCGCCTTGAGCCGGACTCAGGCGCGCGACGAACTTCTGGATGACCTGCTGGTATGGATCAAGCGCGTTCCTGCAACAATTCCAGAGGAGGCGAATCCAGCATGGAGAGCCGACGCCACTTCCAAAGTCGGGAAGAAGAAATCGAAGAGGAAGGATTGATGAAGCGAGCCATCTCCACCGGCATCCTGTCTCTGCTGCTGAGCGTATGGCCAAGCGTCACTCACGCTGAAGCCCCCTCCGACGATCTTGCTCTGCAACCCGCGCATGTGATCGTCTCACCGTGGAAACAGCACATTCCGCCAACGAAGCGGCAGGGAGTGGCCGGCATCGAATGCACCGCCAGCGGGCGGCTGTGGGTGATTTACGGCCGCGATGTCGAAAGCACTCGCAATTTCCAGGTTGTGCGCAGCAGCGATGATAACGGCACGTCATGGTCGAATGTCCGGCTCATGATTCTGCCGCGCGAAGGAACTCGCGCCATGTCGGCCAATGTGTGGATTGATCTTCTGGGTCGACTGTGGGTGTTCTGGGGCCAGTGCGCTGGACTGCAGGATGGGCGCTACGGCATCTGGTCGGTTGTGTGTAACGATCCCGACGCGACCGAATTGAAATGGTCCGCTCCGCGCCGCATTGGCGATGGCATTCTGCTCAACAAGCCGACCGTGCTCGCCAGCGGCGACTGGCTTCTGACTTCTTCCGTATGGAAGGCCGACAACAGCATCAAAGTCTATGCCTCGATCAATCAGGGCAAGACTTTTCAGCTCCGAGGCACCGCGAACATCGAAGACCCGAAAACTCGCGGCCCGGACGAACCGATGATTGTAGAACGCAAAGACGGTTCGCTCTGGATGATGGTACGCTGCCGGGGGCTGGCGGAAACGATTTCGCAGGACAGCGGCCGGACCTGGACTGCAGTGAAACGGATTGCCTTGCCGCATCCGACGTCGCGGTTCTTTTTACGGCGACTGAAGTCGGGTGCGTTGTTGCTGGTGAAGCACGGGCCTTTGACCGCGCGAGTCAAGCGAGAACAACTCACTGCCTTTATCTCCGACGACGACGGGCTGACCTGGCAGGGCGGCCTCATGCTCGACGAACGTGAGCACGTGACGTACCCCGACGGCGTAGAGGCTGACGATGGCACCATTCACATCGTTTACGACCACCAGCGCACACCGCTCGGCGAGGTACTGATGGCAACTTTCACCGAAGAAGACGTCCGCGCCGGAAAACCAGTCACAGACAAGCTGCGTCTGCGAGTTCTGATCGACCACCTTCCGGATGCCGGAAACTAAACACCCCGGCCCCGGCCAGTCCATCATCAACCAACCCCGGCTTCAGCCCACAGGCAGGAGAGCATCTTTTCAGAGACAACAAAGCACGACGTCGAGAATTTCTTCACGAATGTGGGACATTCCTGGAAACAAATCGGCTCGCGGCGTCATTATCTTTTGATGAACGACGAACCTCAAAACTTGACACCGACGCCTGCCGAATTGGTGCAGATGCTTTTTGTCCGGAATGAAGGAGCGATTCGCGCCTTCGTGCGGGCATTGCAGCCTTCGTTGGCGGATGCGGACGATGTCTTGCAGGAGACGTTTCTTACGGTCTCGCGAAAAGCGGCATCCTTTGAGCCTGGGACGAACTTTGTGACCTGGGCCTGTGGCATCGCGAGGCTGAAGGTGCTGGAGAACTTTCGTCAGAACAAGCGGATGAACGTGCTGAGCGAAGCGGCCATCAACGCGTTGGCCGATGAACCGCCCACGAGTGACGTAACGGGTTTGCGCGAAGAAGCACTGAGCCGTTGCGTCGAAAAGCTCGCACCCAAAAGCCGTGAACTGCTGTGGCGACGCTACTCGGGTCGGCAAGATTCCGACGAGATGGCCGAGGGCCTGGGGATGACGTCCACGGCGGTTCGGGTGGCCATTTCCAAAGCCCGCGCCTTCCTGCGCGATTGCGTGTCCTTCGAACTCAAAAAGTCCTGATATTATGTTCGATCAGATCAATCCGTCCGAACTCGACGCTCTCATTGACGACTGCCTCGAAAGTCGTCTCGGTGAGCCTGATGCCGCCAGGCTCAGCGCTCATCTGGAGCAGTCTGCCGAAGCTCGTGCCCGCTACTGGGAGGCCGCATCCGTTCACGGCCTTCTGGAGAACGTCATGCAGCACGCTTCGCTGCGGGCGGTGACAGGTCAGGCATTGCCAATCGCTTCGAGACCTCAGCGCTGGCAGCAATGGCGTCCGCTCACCGCTGCGGCAATGGGGTTGATGATTGGGTTGTGCAGCGCGTCGCTGGTGTTCGGGTTTGTGGTTCAGCGCGGCATCGGAAAAAAGCTGCCGGTGGCGGTGTTTGAATCGAGTTTCGAGAACCCACAGATGTCGCTGGCCAGCGGCTTCCCCAGTGGGACGGCACAATGGAGCGGCGATGCCGCGCATGTGGTGGCGGCAGAGAACGGAGTGCTACCGAAGGCAGGCAAGTTCATTCTCAGGCTGGAACCGATGAGCAAAGGAGTGCCCCGCATTTATCAAGTGCTGGACCTGCAATCGCTGCCGTCGGGCGCGGGCGCAGAGATGCGTGACATCGAAATTTCGGCTTCGTTCGCTGCGGCGGATTCCGGAACCGCGGTGCGATACTTGATTCGTGGATTCGCTGTCACTGACGCGCCCGGCACGCTGGATTCGTCCTGGTTCGATCATCGGGATGAATCCATTGCCTCTGTGGCGAGAGGTGTGGATGTCATGCCCGGAGTGACTGGATGGCAGACATTCAACGTGAGGATTCAAGTGCCGCCCGGTGCTCGCAGCCTGGTGCTTTTTTTCGGAGTGCGCACGCCGGACAAGGCCGCGCGGACGTCCTCGCACTATTTAGATGACGTGCGCGTGTCGTTGCTTGTGCCATGACTGCCGTAGGGTGGGACAAGCGGCCTTTCGCCACGCCGGCCTACCAGATGTACCAATCGTTTCTATGGTGGCCGGCGCTCGAATCGAGCTGGTCCCACCCAGCACCGCTCCAACTAAATTCAAGGAATCCCATGAATACACAACGCTCGCCCTTCATCGACCGTCGCCATTTCCTGCGTGGACTCGGACTGGCGATCGCACTTCCGGTGTTCGAGAGCCTCAACGTCGGCTTCGCGGCTTCGACGCCGAGCGGCTCGCCGAGGCGTTTGATCTGTGTCGGCAATCATCTCGGCTTCTGGCCGGGTGGATTCTTTCCGACGGCGGAGGGACGCGACTACGCGATCAGTAAGACGCTGGCTCCGTTGCAGACGCATGTAGGGGATTTCACCGTCTTCTCCCATCTCGATCACAACGCGAAGGGCGGTCATGGCGCGGTGCATTCGTTTCTGACCGGCGTGAAGAAAGAGGAATCGGCCGGGTTTCCGGAGAAGAACATCTCGCTCGACCAGGTAGCCGCCGAGCATGTCGGTTCTGCGACGCGGTATCCATCGATCACGGCGGGGTTGGGCGAGGGGACGGACATGTGCTGGAACCGGGCAGGGGTACGCCTGCCACCTGTGAACAATCCCGCGCGGCTGTTTGAGGCGTTGTTTGTCGAGGCGAGCGCGGGTGCGATAGCGTCCGAGCGCGATCGCCTGTCGCACCGAGCCAGTGTACTCGATGCGTTGCGGGAATCGGCAAAGCAGTTGGGAAGCAATCTGGACGCGGCAGATCGTAGCAAACTCGACCAGTATCTGACGTCGGTGCGCGATGTGGAGCGACGGTTGCAAATGTCCAAGGAATGGTTGGGCAAGCCGAAGCCAAAGTCGCTCATCGCCCCGGTGAAGGACGAGGAGCGGATGCAGATCGAGGAGATTCCGCTGTTCATGGATCTGATGACACTAGCGTTGCAGACAGATTCGACCCGCGTGGCGACCTTTGAAATCCCGCTCGGATTTCACACGACCGACCTAGACGTCGGCAGCTATCACGGACTGTCGCACCACAGCAAGCAGGAGGGCCTGCTGACCCAGTTGCAGATCGTGGAGAAGTATTTGATGACCCAGTTCGCGCACTTGTTCGGGAAGTTGAAGGACGCGGGATTGATGGACAGTACGCTCGTGGTGATCGGCAGCGGCATGGGCAATGCTTCAAACCATTCGAATCGTGACCTGCCGGTGATTCTCGCCGGTGGCGGCCTCAAGCATCAGGGCCATTTGGTCTGCCCGGCGGAAGAACGCAAACGCATTCAGTTATCGAATCTCTGGCTCTCCACACTGCAGTGGTTCGGCGTGGAGCGCGAGCGTTTCGGACGCAGCACGGGAACGTTTTCACCGATGGAGATTGGTTGATGAAAAGTGGTGGCTCACGCAGACACGCAGAGCACGATCAAAACAAGGAATTCAAACTGACATGAACCTAAAACGCTTTCCTAATTACGCGATCTTCCTCGCAACGATTTCAGCCTTGGCCGCGAGCCCATCTCTCTGCGTCTCAGCGCCTCTGCGCGAGGGATTCCTCAAAGAGTATTGCATCAAGTGCCACGGACCGGACAAGCAGAGCGGAGACCGGCGTTTCGACAAACTCACGAGCGACATCCAGACGCCGGACGACGCTCTGCTGTGGCAGGAGATTCTCGATCAATTGAATCTCGGTGAAATGCCGCCCAAAAAGGAAAAACAGCCGCAAAAGGCCGAACTGCTCGCGGCGGTCGATGCGATCACTCAATCCCTGGCCGATGCCACGCAGCGCTTCAAAGGCACAGGTTCGCACACGGCACTGCGGCGGCTCAACAGCTTTGAATACCAGCAGACCATTGGCGACCTGCTGGGGTTGAACGTGGCGGGCTGGAATCCCACGGTGGATTTTCCGCCGGAGGTTCGAGCCGACGGCTTTGACAACAACAGCGCGGCGCAGGTGACGTCGGGGATTCTGCTCGATCATTACCTGGTCGCGGCCGAGGAGGCCATCAAGCGCACGACTGCCTTTGGTCCGAAACCGGAGATGAAGAGCTACGCGCAAAAGTCGCCGTTCTACTTCGAAGGCAAGGCAACACGTGACCTGCCCAAGCTTTTTCATACCGACCGCTTCCGCTGGATTTCGGACAAGGGCTACGACGATCTCGTTGCGCGGCATTATCGCGGCGGGCACATTGGCTTTGAACCGCTCGCTCGTGGAGGTGCTCCTCAGAGCGGGCGTTACACCATCCGAGTCCAGGCTGCTGCGATCGATCGCACCCATCCCTATGACTTCCTCACTGACTTTCGCAACGGCGATCCGATCGTGTTGGAACTCGCTGCCGTGAATCGCGAAGGAAGCGTCGAGAGTACCGGGAACATTACGACCGAGCGCACGCTTGCATTGGTGGAACTTACCAGCGACCAGCCGCAGTGGTTGGAGTGGACCGTCGATCTCGAACGCGGCGAAGAGCCTGAGATTCGCTTCCGGAACGGCGCGGGCAAGGCCAAGAATATTCAGTTCAAGATGAGCAAAAGGGGAAAGGGACATCCTGAGCTAGAAGCCCTTGCGAAGATTAAGGACAATGGCACACGTTCCATCGCGATGCTTAAGGCTTATCGCGGTCCAAAACTCCGCATTTGGGAAATGCAAGTCGAAGGACCGCATCTCGATCAATGGCCCACGCCTGGTCACACGCTGCTCTATGGCAAGCTCACTGCGAATAACGTGACTCGCGTCAACATCCCGGAGCGTCTGCGCATCTTCGCCGAAGCCGCCTTTCGCCGCCCATTGCGTCCCGGCGAACTGGCCCCCATCGAGAAGTTGGTCACAGCAAAGATCGGTGCCGGAGTGAAGCCACTGGATGCGCTCAAGCTCGGCTTTCAGGCGATCCTCTGCTCGCCCGCCTTCCTCCATTTGCACGAGGGGACCGGCAAACTCGACGACTACGCGCTGGTCTCGCGACTGTCCTATTTCCTTTGGTCGTCCATGCCCGATGCGCCGCTGCTCAAGCTCGCCTCAGACGGAAAGCTCCATGTGCCAGCAACCTTGAGCTCGCAGGTGGACCGGATGCTGGCCGACCCGAAGTCGCAGCGATTCGTCCAGAACTTCATCCGCCTCTGGCTGAACCTCGACCATATCGGCGAGATGCCGGTTTCCACCGACTTCGTCAGCTTTTACCGCGACAACATCGACGCCGCCATGCGAGCCGAGACCGAGACGTTCTTCCGCCACATTCTCGACAACAACCTGCCGCCGCGCGAGTTCCTCGGCGCCGACTACACATTCCTGAATCGCGAGCTCGCGCTGCACTACGGCCTGCCACCAGTCGAAGGCGTGCAGCTTCGACAGGTGTCGCTGCCCAAAGGCGAGCGCGGCGGGTTGCTCGGACACGCCTCGTTCCTAACCGCATCGGCCAACGGCGTGGATACCTCGCCCGTTGTGCGTGGCGTCTATGTGCAACAGAAACTTCTCGGCTACACCCCACCGCCACCACCGCCCGACGTCCCCCTCATCGAGCCCGATGCCAGCGGAGCCACCAACATCCGCGAGCAACTTGGCAAGCATCGCGCAAACGAAACCTGCGCCGCGTGTCATCGCAAGATCGACCCCTACGGGTTCGCGCTGGAAAACTTCGACGCCATCGGCTGCTGGCGAGCGAACTACTCGAAAGACCATAAGGTCGACCCCAGCGGCGCGCTGCCGAGCGGCGAGAAATTCAATGGCGTCAGCGAGTTCCGCCGTCTGCTCATTGCACGCCATGAGCAATTCGCCCGATGTCTCACGGAGAAACTCATCACCTACGCCCTGGGCCGCGAACCTGCGTTGGCCGACCGCGCCGTGATCGACGCCATCCTGCAAAACCTGTCGTCCAACAAGGGCGGATTCAAGGATCTCGTCCGGGCTGTGGTGCTCAGCGAGTCATTTCAGAAGAATTGATCTGTCGGATCAGAATTTCATTTCGTCTCAGCGGGCCGGGTGTCCACGGCGGGTCGTAGCCGGCTGATTCCACAGCTTTGGAACCGGAAAGACCTCGTTCGCTCATCCATTTCCGCAGGATGGATTCCTGCTTTGACGCGGTCGACTCGTTCAATCGCCCCGAGAAGCGGATGACTGCGAAGCGTCCTCCGGTGCGTTTGCTGATTTCGACCGCCTCATCTCCGGGAGAGGGGATGCCTTCTTGGGCGACAGCCTTCGGCAGGACGAAGCCCATACTGCCTTCCGATTTATCAGAGTCCCGATCCATGAAGACTGGCACAGTCATCGCGATCTTCTGATCTTTTTGTGTAGCGACAATTAGTTTTCCCGGTTGGCGACAATTAGAAGTCCCGGTTGA
>CALDJX010000705.1 GCA_937899075.1 uncultured Planctomyces sp.
ATGCCCTCGCCAGCCAGCGTCACCATCCGCTCTTGAACGGTCGAGTCTCCGTGCCCCGAGTGAGTCCGCGTGTGAACGTGAGTGTCGCAGGCGACCCAACCTTCAGTGTCGACTTCTCGTTTGATTGAGAGTGGCAGCTGCTTTGCTCCGTCTTCCGAGAGGCTCACGTGTTCTTCGACAAGCGAATACTCGAATCCTCGCCCGACGAGGATTCGATAGTCTCCGGCGGGGGCTGAAATTCTGACTGGCCTGTTCGCGGTGTAGACAGTTCCGGGACGAAACGCGACTTGTTTTTCAGACTCGGCGACACACTCCTGAAGGCTCCCGTCTGAATTCAGGATTGTGATACGGCAGGGAATCGGAAGTCTGACCGTCCCTGAACTCTGAATCTCGATCCATCCGTCTAGAATCTTTCGACCTTTCCTGGTAACTGGTCCGAACTTCTCAATCTCGTTCACCCGACGGAGGTACTCCAGATCATCAATGGGCAACCTGAGTACTGATTCGGAGACCGGTTCAGCAACCGTTAGCTCAATCGTCGCCTCGCTAAGCAGTTCACGTTTCTTCTGGTCAAACAGCGTGATCTCTCCGACTCGGATGTCGTCCGGCTTGCGGCCTTTCGGACATTCGATGGTGAGTGTGTTTTCGCCGTCTTTCACCAGATCGAATCCGACTTCGTAGTAGACGCGCATGTCGATTTCGTTGATGTGCAGTTTGCCGAGCGGTTCACCGTTCAGGCTGATCGTCCATACTTCTTTGACGTCCTGCTGCCGCAACGAAAGGCAGCGTTCGCGAACATCGGCTTTCGCTTCGAATTTCAATTCGAGCTTTGTTGCTTCGGCCTTTTCGGGAAACGCCGACCACTCGCGAGGTTCCATCTGCCGGAGATGGTGCATCTGCCCTGTGATGACGATGTCATCGGCGTGGAGCTGGTCGCTCGGTGAAATAACACTGAGAACAATGCCGGCAACAGCGAAAAAGACACACAAAGTTCGCGGCATCTCGATGTTCCTTCGTAGTGGTATCCTCAGGCGATCGTCCCGAACGGTGATCCTAACAGCCCGTTGAATCAGTGTGCCACTGGCTCTGCCAGTGCCGTTTGAAATCGGCGTTGGCAGAAAATTCCGCACTGGCAAAGCCAGTGGCACACATTGAATTAGTGAGTCAGTCGCTTTTCAACAGGTTGCTAAACGCGGAGCCTGAAGCTCGCCACAAGGCGGAGTGGCGAACGGACAGTCAATGCAGGAAACTCCGCCCGCCTTGTCGGAATTTAACGCGGGGTACAGATAGACCTTCTTTTGAGACTGCACCCTGGAGTTCCTGATGAGCGGACGGAAAACGGCGTGGACGATAATTGCTGGCCTCGCGATGCTGGCCTGTCATGGAATCGTGGCGGCGGCTGAAGCGGACCACGTTAAGGATCTGCAGACTCGGGCGATCGAGTCGGGGCAAGCCGACTGGGGTCGCTGGGGATCGCACACCGGCAAATATTCGAGCTGGGTCAGCCACTCGAACCGACTGATTCCGATTTACTCATACGGGATGGACCTTGGATCGGTGTCCGGTGAGAACAGCCCGTACCGCTCGGTGGAAAAGCTGGAGCGACTGTTCGGAAAAGTTCCGACCGGAACAATCAATCCGGAAGCTGAATACTTCGACCAGACCGACGTTTACTCGTTGCAGAAAACGGCAGCGGCGAGCGGCAGGAAACGGATCATTCTGTTCGTCTTCGACGGGATGGACTGGCAAACGACCCTGGCCGCGGCGACTTACAAATCGGGAACCGCGAAGTATCGTGCCGGTCGTGGAACCGGGCTGGCTTTTCAGGATTACGCCGGCGCGAAGACTGACTTTGGATACTTCGTCACGGCGCCGCATAACGACGGCACGAAGACGAACGTGGATTCGCAGACCGTTGCGAACCCCGGCGGAAAGAAAGCCGGTGGTTACTCGCCGCGAGTCGGCGGAGCGTTCCCCTGGTCAGAGCCGCTGGACCCTCTGTATCCAATCGGGATGGGCCGCGATTTTTCTCATGCCTATACCGATTCGGCATCGAGTGCCACATCGCTGTGCTCAGGCATCAAAGCGTACAACTCGGCGATCAATGTTGACCATAATGGGAAGCACGTCGAACCGTTGGCCCGACAACTGCAACGCGACGGGTTTGCGATCGGAGTCGTCACCAGCGTGCCGATCAGCCATGCCACGCCAGCGTGCGCCTACGCAAACAACGTGGACCGAAACGACTATCAGGACATCACTCGCGACCTGCTCGGCCTGAAGTCGATCGCTCATCCGGACAAGCCGTTGCCCGGAGTCGATGTTCTGCTCGGAGCCGGCTGGGGCGAAGACCGTCTCAAAGACACCTCGCAGGGGAAGAATTTTAATCCGACTGACAAAGCTGAAAATCGCTATCTGGCCAGTGCGGATCTAAGTGCTGTTCGGTCAGCGAAAGATCGTCCGTGGACGACGGTGGTTCGTGAGCCGGGGCAAAACGGCGCCAACGCTTTGGACGCAGCTGCGAGAAAGGCGGCGAAAGAGAAAACGAGACTGCTCGGATTCTTCGGAGTCACCAAGGGGCACTTGCCATTTCAGACGGCGGACGGCCGATTCGACCCGACGATCAGCGCAGGTGCGATCGTCGGAAATCTCTCCACAACGGTCGCCGCGGAGGAATACTCGCCAGCTGACATCGCCGAGAATCCTACCCTTTCTGACATGACCGTCGCCGCACTGGACGTCCTGTCGTCTCGGTCTGACCGATTCTGGCTGATGGTCGAAGCCGGCGACGTCGACTGGGCGAACCACTCGAACAACATCGACAACTCGATCGGGGCGGTGCTCAGCGGCGATTCTGCCTTCAAATCAGTCACCGGCTGGATCGAAGCCAACGGCGGCTGGGACGACACAGTCGTCCTGGTGACCGCCGACCATGGCCATTATCTCGTGCTGAACAAGCCGGAAGTGCTTTTGCCGCAGCAGCAATAGAATGCTGCCCCTCAACACTTGAACGCAAAAAATCACTGATAACACGTCCGGACTCGGTGAAAGTGCCGTTCCGTGGGCGCGTCGAGGTGTGGTCGATAAACTCGCCGCCTCACATTGAAACAAATCGCTTCGCCATGCGAGGCGCACCAGAATTCTGACAGGATGAGATCAATGATTCGCGAATCCCGTTTCCTGACGGCGCTCGTTTTACTGCCGCTGTGTGCTCAGTTGATGCTTGTTTCGAGCATTCGCGCTCAGGACGAAAAGGCCGAAAGCGAAGCTCCGAAAGCACCCACGTTAAAAGTGACCGTCGACGCGGGTGATGAAGACCCGAGCGAAAAATGGAAGTCACTACTGGCACGCCGGCTGGCGATCTTCGAAAAGCTTCAGGACCTGAAGAAGAAGTTTGCGGACGGCGCGACCAGCGACGAAAAACGGACGGTCCGCGATCAGTTCGTCGATCTGATCCGTGAATTCGACATCGCCATCTATCCCCAAATGCAGGAACTGGCCGCAAAGGTTTACGAAAAGAACGACAGTGACCTCGACGCAGGCGAGATCGTCATGAAGGAAGCGTTCAACAACTATGACTTTGATCGATCAGCTGAAATCTCGGCGAAGCTGCTGGCTGCCAACCGGAAAACCAGAGACATACTCAGTCTTGGGGCCATTTCGCAATTCATCATTCACAATTTCGAACAGGCATCAGCGATTTTTGCGGAAGCTCGAAAGTTGAACCGACTAGACTTCGAATATGAACGGTACGTTGAGCCGGCGAAGCGATACGAGGAAATGTGGAAAGTTGAACGGGCGATCCGTGCGAAGGAAGACGCGCTGAAGGGAGACGCCGCTCTTCCAAGAGTCCAGTTCGAAACGACCAGGGGAAAGATCGTTATAGAATTATTCGAAGACCACGCTCCGAACACAGTCGCAAACGCCATCAGCCTGGTCGAAGGCGGAAAGTACGACGGAATTGGCTTTCACAGATTTGAACGGCTGTTTTGTATTCAAGGAGGAGATCCGAATTCGCTCGACGATGATCCGGACAACGACGGATACGGCGGCCCTGGGTACTCAATTAAATGCGAGTGCTATGAAGAAAACGCTCGCATGCACTTTCGAGGCAGCCTGAGCATGGCTCATTCCGGCCCGGACACAGGCGGTTCGCAATTCTTTCTCACTCACCTGCCAACTGACTGGTTGAACGCTCGAACGGAACCTGAAAAGGGTGGTCACACCGTGTTCGGTCGAGTGGTCGAAGGAATGAACGTCGCCTCATCGTTGCGAAAAGGTGACAAGATCACCAAGGCAACGGTATTGCGAAAACGACCTCACGAGTACAAGCCGGAAATCACTCCTGACGAAAAGCCGGAAGAGCCCGCCGCAGAGTCATCGAAAGATGAATCGTCTTCGAAAGAGTCGACCGACGACGCAAAGACCGAATAAACCAAGCGATCAAGTATTGTTCAGAAGAACCCCGGGATCGTTGATCTTCCGGGGTTTCTTCACGTAACTGGGAGCTGTCCTTATGACTGAGCAATTGCTGATCTCAGTCATGCTGGCCGCGCCGGCCGTTGGGTGGATTCTGGTCGTTGCAATGCCCGCCTGGCGGCACACCACAATTGCGGCCGCAACGGGATTAGCCGGAACAGCCAGCGCGGCGTGGATCGTTTGCTCGATTGCTGGAATGATCGAGTCATCGGTCTCTGTGTCCGCTGGTCGATGGCTGGAAGTGTCGCCGGAACTTGGGCTGACGGTGAATCTTTCGTTTCAGGCAGACCAGCCGCGATGCATGCTGGTCCTTGCGGCGTCACTGATCCTGCTTCTCAAGAACGCGGGAACAGCCCGTTCGAAAATCAACGGCGAAGGCGAGTCTGCACTTCTTTATCCGTTGAGCATTGCCGCAATCCTGGCTGCCGATCTCGTCGTGCTTGCTGGGATCTGGATTCTGATTGACTGTTGCGTCGTCGGTTTGTTGACTGACCGCAGCCGGTCGACGGCCAAATCCCGGAGAACTCTGAATACGGCGATCGTCCTTGGCGGCTCCGGAGCTCTATTGCTGGTTGCGACTTTGATCGCGATGGCCCGGTTCAACACGTCCGATATTGGGTCGATCGTCAACCGGTCAGTCGAAGATGGTCGCGTCGATGCGACGACTGTAGCTTCTGGTTTGTCCGTGCTGTTTGTTGCAGCTGTTGCGGTTCGAAGTGCTTTTTTTCCGGCATTGATCTGGCCGCGGACGTGCCTCAGGGCGCGACCGCGCGACGCTGGAGTCGTTGTTGCGCTTGCCGGAGTGCTCCCAGGGTTCGCGCTGGCGATCACCGTCTTTCCACTTAGTGCTGTTTCCGTCGACGCATTCCGGCTGCTCGGACTGCTGGGCGTTCTGACATCTTTCACCGCCACTGGCGTCGCTCTGGTTCAGAAGGATTCTGATCGAGTGGCTGCACTCTTGAGTGTCAGTGCCGCTGGCCTGGCCGCGTCAGTCTTTGCCGCGAGCTTGCCGTCCTGCGGTGCCATCGCCGCCTGCACGCTGTTCACTCAGCTTGTGGCCATCTTTGTGCTGCGACGCGATCACGTTGTCTTCGGTCGAGGAATCGCGTTCGGCATCGCGATGCTGATTGCCGCGACGGGGATCGGCGGAAGCAACGCGATTCTGTCAGTGATCGAGTCGTCGTTGCAGGCTGGACCAAATGGAACCAGCGTCGCAGTGTCTGATCGATTGCTGTTGATGGCCTGGTGGGGAATTCTCATCAGCCAGATCCTTTGGGGGATCGCGATTGTGAAGCTGGTCATGAGTCAGCCTTCGAGAGAGTCGGGTCGCGGCCCTGACGCTTCGCAGCGGCACTCGGCAAAGTGCTCGACAATCGCGTCCGTGGCGGCCACGATCGCTGCGTGCATCGCGGTCTTCGCGTGCGTCATGCCGCTCGCTGTTCCGGAAACCGGCGACGCATCACCGACACGGTTGCTGACATTTGGAGCGGCAACTCCTGCATGTCTGCTCGGAATGGTCGCCGCATGGTTGCTGCTGCAGGCTGGCGAGAAAGTTCGTCGTCGGGTTGCCGTCAGTCTGGATTCATTGACGAGGCTGTGCGTCGAATGGTTCTATCTTGAGGACGCCGTCCGATGCGGTCTCGTGTTACCGCTCCGTGGGCTGGCGATGCTCACTGAGATTTGTGATCGAAAGACTCTCGGTGGCACGTCGGAACATGGTTGGAAGAAACTTCCAGTTCGTATTGCCGGCTCGATCGAGAATCTCCGATTTCAGCCCGCCGTTTACTACGGGTTGACCGGCGTGTTGCTGGTCGTCGGCCTGCTCTGGTCGTTGCGATGAGTGCGCGACTCACTCGCCGATGATCTTCACCAGGAGCCGTTTCTTCCGACGGCCGTCGAACTCGTAGTAGAAAATGTGCTCCCACGGTCCGAGGTGAAGCTTGCCTTCGGTGATTGCAACCACAACTTCGCGGCCCATGATCTGTCGCTTGTGATGAGCGTCCGCGTTGTCTTCGCCTGTGCGGTTATGGTGGTATCGCTCGGGCGACGGGTCGAATGGAGCCAGTTGCTCCAGCCAGACGTCGTAGTCGTGATGCAGCCCAGACTCGTCGTCATTAATGAAGACGCTGGCTGTGATGTGCATCGCATTGACGAGAACCAGCCCGTCTTGGACTCCACTTTCTGCAACAAGCCGCTCGACTTCTTCGTGGATTGACACGATCGCCCGGCGTTGCGGGACGTCCATCCAGATTTCTTTAGTCAGAGTTTTCATGAGTGGCCGCCGTCACTTTGTTGATCGAATTTGTTTGGCACGAATTTGAATTTCTTCAAGAGACGGCATCGAGGCGTACCCGTCTCGAAGCGTTGCAAAAACACCAGCGGTAACCAGGTCGGCAGTCGTGCCGGGATTTCTCTGGCTGCCTTTCGCCCGGAGCCAGCGGTCGAATTCCCGGATTCGAAGGCGGCCTTCCATCGCCATCGGCCAGCCAGCTCGCAGCACGGCCTTTGCACGTCGTTTCGCCTCGTGAACGTCGATCGAGTTGCATTTTCTGGCGATATCGGTGTCTCCGTCTTTGGCGATCAGCTTGAGCTGCAGGTAGATGATTGCCTGTTCCCAGTCGTCCCCGAAACGCCTCGACGCCGTCATTGTCTTGATCGAGTAGTTCAGCACAGTGTCGAAGTTATTCGCGTACTGTCGAGCGATGGCGTCGCGGTCAGCAGCCAGCGCCATCACTTCGGTCAACGTTCCCCCGGGCGATGAAGTTGAGACATCGGCAGAGTCGGTCGATCCGAGTCCGCGAGGCTGGGCAAGTCGAATCGCCTCGTAGGCGTGCTCGGCATCGTCCTGTGTCAGTCCGGAAAGAACTTCCTGAATCCCTTCAGAAAGTGAAACCTCGACCGATACTGCTGCCAATGGGGCAAGCAGCAGAATGATGCCGAGATTCGTGTTGTGTTCGCAGACGCCGCGAGTTGCTTTGACGGCTTCGAGGATGCTCTTGCCGACTCCGACGTCACGCGTGTTGGCCAGCACGGGCGCGATGGCATCGGCCGAGGCGACGAAGTCTTCATAGGCGACGTGTTCGAAGGACGCGCCCGGATGGACGTTGCCAGGCTTCTGTGCCGTTGCTTCGAGCAGGCACGCACGGTGAACGCATTCCTGAAGATTGGCAGCGAACACGCGACACCCTGGCTCTAGTCTGGAGTTGATTGTGCTGTGGAGTGCGGAGCCATGTTGAGCGATAGCAGATGTGGGGATTGTCCGATCCAAACTCAAAGTCTGGCACCGAACTTCAACCCCGCAAAATTCAGCCGCAATAACTGGTCGAGACTGCGCTACCGCCGAAGGGATGCCTTTAGCCGTCGCGGCCAAAGGTCATGATTGTGATGTCGTCGTTCTGTGCTCGGCCGTTGGCGTGCCGTCGCACGTCGGCCAGCAGAATCTTCCCAAGTTCTTCCGGGTCTCGCGGACTCTTCGCGATCAACTGCCGCATTCGCTCAAGAGTATAGAGCTCTCCTTCTGGATCCATCGCCTCGTCCACTCCGTCGGTAAACAGAATGACTGTTTCGCCGGGGTTGATAATTCGTTTCTCGATTTCATACGGGTAATCTTCCATGACTCCGATTGGAAGGCCGATCGACTCGTCGGGAAACTCGTCAACAGTGCCATCTGGTTTCAGAATGAAAGGTGGCATGTGACCTGCGTTCACGAGAGTCATTTCGTTCGTCTTGAGATCCAGCAGGACGAAGTTGTAAGTAACAAAACGTCCTTCAGCGGCGTTCGCACACATGTGCTTATTAATCGCGGCGACGGCTTCCAGCGGGTCGTGTGTAAACTCGAGGATACTTTGCACGCAGCTCGACATGCGTGACATGATGATCGCACCGGGAACTCCCTTGCCGGAAATGTCACCGAAGGACAACACGATCTTATCATCGCCAACTTCGAACGCGTCGTAGTAGTCACCGCCAACCGCTTGAGCAGCGTCGTATGATGCAAAGAATTTCCAGCCGTCCACTTCCGGAAGTTTGTCCGGTAGCAGTGCCTGCTGCACTCCATTGGCGATGTTCATCTCGCCATCCTGCTTCTGCTTTTCGAGGAACGTCTTCATCAGTCGGGCGTTCTCGTACGTCAAAGCAGCCTGCCCGGCGATCGTCATCAGCAGGTCGAGATCTTCGCTGGTGAATTGCGTCACCGGATTCGTGGTGTCGATATTGATCAACCCGATCGGCTCGGTGTCTTTGTCCAGCAGCGGCACACACATCATCGAGCGGATGGCGAGATCGGAGATCGACTCCGACGCATCGAACTGATCGTCGTTGGCCGCGTCCGCCGAGAGAATGCCGGTTTTGTCGCCGATTACCTTATTCACAATTGTGCGGGACAACCTGACCGTCGAGTCTTCACCTTCTCGGCGATGCTTGAAGGCCCGCGGCACCATCGCGCCGCCTTTGTCCGGGTCCTTCAGCAGCACGCATCCGCGGTCGGCGTGGGGGAAAACTCGGAACAGCGTGTCAAGAATGGTGGGCAGCATCTTGTCGAGATCCGTTTCGCCGCAGAGGCTACGCGTGATATCGATGATGGCTTTAAGTTTTACTTCAGGTTGAACTTCCAATCCGCCGAAGCCGCCGCCGGAACCGCCACCGACGAGCGTTCCCATAATCTCTGCTTCGTCGTCTTCCTCGTCAGAGAAGTTGACGGTTGCTCCGAAGTCGTCGCCAGATCCAAAGTCGTCTCCGCCTGCAGGAATCTGATGTGGCTTGGGCGCTGAGGCAGCCGGGGCCTGGGCGACAGGTCGGGCTTCTTCGCACTCAAAACGTAGAAGCATCGGACCGAATTTGATTCGGTCTTCGTGATTGATCGGGTGTGGCTGGCCCTTTTGCAGTTGCGTCCCGTTGACGATCGTGCCGTTGCCGCTACCGAGATCTTCGATGTAGAACTGGCCGTCGCGTTTGGTAAATCGCGAGTGTCGGCGGGAAACGGTGTTCGATTTCAACTGGATCGTGCAATCAGGATGTCGTCCGACAACCGTTTCACCGTCGCCAACCGGGTATGGGATTGCCTGACCTTCCTGAAGTAATACAAGATTCGCCATGAGTTCCGTTCCCGCTTTTTCAATGGACCCGCGTGTTCGATTTCAAACTGATCAAAGTCGCTGATACCGAACATCAAGTTTTGTCGCGTGCAGTTTCGTAAGTCTTCTCAGGTCGTGTGAATTACGTTTCAGACGTCAAATATCGTTTCGACATTGCCTCGAAGGTTGAGCTTGCCTAACGCGATAGCTCGTTCTTCACTCCAGCCTCGGTCAATTACAAAGTCATTCGCAAGGACCTTCGCCAGAATCCGTCGGTACATCGCAAATTTCGGAAGTGCGAATTCGAGTTTGTACATATCACTGTAATAGCCAACCTGCTTCGTTTGCGGGACGGCGCTCAATCGAGTTCGACAATCAAGTTCGATGTGTGGCGGAATGTTCGAGTACCACCAGTGGCCGTTGGTGACGACGTTGGGAAAAATCCAGGCGTAGCTGACCAGCTCCTGGTTGCTGGTTTGAGCCAGCACAGACACCGGAAACGTCACCTGCGGAAACGCGTTGAAGAGTCCTTGGTATTGAATCAGCGAAACTCGCGAATCGTACAGGTCCTGCCCCTGAAAGACGCCGGCCGGATAGACGGCCCGGTTGACGCCGATCATCAGGTCGAACGGCAGTTTGTATTCGGCGCAGAATCCGGCGAGCGTCCAGAAGTTGAACTGGCTCAGAATCGCAGCCTCATCAGGAGTCAACTCACGACCCGACAGCACGCTGGCGAGAATCGGCTCGATCTCTGAATCAGACACCGCTGCCGGAGAGAACGTCGGCGGGATCGAAATCGCGCAGGCCTTCGCGCCGTTCTTTGTGAAGTGTTCGAACAACTGCCCGATCGCCGCTCGCAGCGAAGCCGGATCGCTGACGGTTGAGCTGGTGGCTTTTTCGAGGCGTTCGCGAGTTGCGGGTTTCGTAAAGTGAAAGACCAGATCGTCGGTCCGCAGGCAAGGCACGTAGAGCGAGGTGTCGAAGCCGGTCAGCGGGTCGTCGAAGTCGTTGGTCAGGAAAACTTTTTCGAGGCCGCTTTGCTTCAGAACCTGCTGTTCCCAATCGGGCTCCGCCATTTTCGCAGCGGCTGTGTCGTAGAGGGCTTCCCAGTTCTCAGTCGTGACGGCGTCGTGTTCGAAACCAAAAAACTGCTGCGACATCTCGACGAGCCAGCTGACCTGCACGGTGTTGTCGAGATCGCCGAGCTTCTCAACCAGTCGGCCAACTTTTT
The DNA here is from genome assembly GCA_937899075.1 of uncultured Planctomyces sp. Classification (GTDB taxonomy): domain Bacteria; phylum Planctomycetota; class Planctomycetia; order Planctomycetales; family Planctomycetaceae; genus JABMPE01. The sequence goes on from CALDJX010000705.1 coordinate 10,783, forward strand.
CCTTCGGACTGATTCCGGGCTCTTCGATCTGCTCACGAGGCAGGCCGGCTGAATGGGCCAGCTCGGTGTAATAGTGGTACCCCATGATGTCAGCGAGCGTGTCCGAAGCCGCCGCGTGCGGATTGATGTGCGTGTGTGGGTCGATCAGAACGAGCGAGTCGAGTTCTGCCTGGATAGTTTGAACAAGCTGACTGGACACAAAAAAATCCTGCTGAACTAGGGCCGCGATCTGAACAAACGAGTTCCGGACACCGCCGCCTCGACGCGGCACAGAAGTTGACGAGTCGGCGAACGGTCTTCCCGATTTTCATACTGGACTCAGAAAGCAAACGATTTGCCGAGCCGAACCAGCCAGTTTGGCGGGTTCCCAAGGGTGAATCAAGTATCACCGAAACGTGACGTTCTCACGCCTCCGGCAATGTCTGATAGTCCTCAAACAGGGTAGGGAGCTGTGGCAGGCAAGGTAATGTCCGGTCTGTCCGCCGAGTGGGATTTGACAGGTACCGGTCGTAAGTCGGCGGGTTCTATGACGGTTTTAATCCGTTGCTCGTGCGTGCCGCGATCCGTGGTCATCCCTGGCGATGCAGGACGAGAATCCGATCGGGGACGGGATTCTGCCGCAGCACGCTGACGTCGATGTCGGATGCTTCGTCGCGCGTTATCATCGCGACGTCGCGCCATCTGGTGAGCACCTCTCACCACGACGGCCAGCGAACGGACAGACTGTGCACCGTGGCATGCTTCTTTCATGAAGAATTTCCTCGAATGGTATCTCGGCGTTCCGCCCGCTCAGCCGGGACAGGGGACGCAATGGAGCTGGCTTTACCAGACTCCGTGGCCATCGGGAATGCCGCAATGGAGTGTGCTGCTCGCCGCGATTTCGTTGTTGCTTTACGTCTGGTGGATTTATCGACGCGATGCGAGCTCGGCCTCACGAACGACTCGATTCGGGCTGGTCGCTTTACGGCTGGCGGTGATTGGCATCGTGCTGATTGTTCTGTCCGAGATCACCCTGGTCGTTGACCGAACGGGGTTGCCGTTCATTGCGATACTTCTGGACGATTCGGCCAGCATGAGTCTGGAAGATCAGTATTCCAAACCGCGAGACAAGTCGGCGGCAAAGTCGTTCGCTGCTGCGACCGACGGAGGCAGAACGTCGCGTCTGGCGATCGGCCAGGGGATCCTGACCGGAAATGATGCTGAGTTTTTGCGCGAACTGCAGCACCGTCATCAGCTTCGCGTCTATCGCTTTTCTGAATCAGCCAGTCCGCTCGGCAGCCTTGATGCCGAATCCGGAAATCAGATCAAAGGCCTTGTCGAGTCGATCAGAAATCTCGAACCAGGCGGCAGCGAAACTCGACCAGCCGCTGCGCTTCGAAAAGTTCTCAATGATTTCCGAGGTTCACTGCCGACGGCAATCGTGATTCTCTCGGACGGGATTTCGAGTGTTGGTGATTCCGGGCGGCTTTCAAAAGTGACTGGTCTGGCGGCGCAGAGACTGGTCCCGCTCTACGCGGTCGGGATCGGCAGCGAAGAAGCGATGCACGATCTCAATCTGTACGACACGCTGGTCGACGAGGTCGCCTTTGTCGGAGATCCCATCACGTTTACTGCGAAGCTGAAAGCGTTTGGTTTCAAAGGAAAGTCGGTCGACCTCGTTCTGCGAGACAAGTCGACTCGATCGGTGCTGGCTTCAAAGAAAATCACAGCGGCGAACGACGGTCAAACTTTACCGCTGGAGATTACCTGGATTCCGGAAGAGGCCGGCGACTACGAATTCATTGTAGAAGTCACTCCAAAGTCGACGGAAGTTGATCGGACGAACAACGCAGAAGTCAGGCAGGTCAGCGTTCGTGAAGGCCGCATCAGAGTTCTGCTGGTTGACTCGGCACCTCGCTGGGAATTTCGCGAGTTGAAAGTGCTGCTCGAACGCGAGCGGACCGTCGAGTTGCACACGGTCCTGCAGGATGCCGATCTGCAGTACGCCGATCAGGACGCGACCGCGCAGCCGTTGCGTGGACGCTTTCCCGTCAGTCGCGATCAACTCTTTGCCTACGATACGGTCATCTTTGGCGACGTGAATCTTCAGTATTTGAGCCCGTCGGTTCTTGAAAACCTGTCGGACTTCGTCGGCGAGGCGGGCGGCGGCCTGATCATGATTGCGGGTTCGCAATTCAATCCGGTTTCGTACGAGGGAACTCATCTCGAAACCCTGCTGCCGATCGATCTGGAAGGCGTCAAAGTTCCGCCGCCTGACGAGCCGATCGTCACGCCGTTTCATCCTCAGCTCACGCTGGAAGGTCAGAAGAGTACGCCGATTTTTCGCTTCGACGCGGACGAGAACAACAGTCAGCAGATCTGGGACGGCCTGCCTGGATTTCATTGGCTGGTTGAAGTGCCCACGATCAAACCCGGTGCGGTTGTCTTTGCCGAGCACCCGACGCGTCTCGGTGCCGAACGCCGCTTGCCCGTAATCCTGATGCAGCGTTTCGGAGCCGGCAAAGTCATCTTTCACGCGACCGACGAAACGTGGGCGTGGCGACGGCGGGTGGGAGACCTCTATTACGGACGCTACTGGGTGCAGGCGATTCGCTACTTGAGCCGTTCGCGACTGCTCGGTCAGTCGAAGTCGGCCGAGCTGAAATCCGACCGGCTGGTTTACAACCGCGGAGAAAAAGTGACGCTGCGGGTTCGGTTCTTTAACGAAGAAGAAATCCCAACGGGAGATGATCCTGTCGAAGTCGTTGTCGAACGCCGGGGAGCCGACACTCAGACGGTGACTCTTTCAAAAGTTACGCAGGCTCCCAACGCTTTCGAAGGAGAGCTGCGGCGAGCGGCCGAAGGGACGTATCACGCCTGGGTGGCTCGGCCGGATTTTACGGACTCGCCGCCGTCCGCCGACTTTCGCGTCGAGGCTCCGGATCGTGAGATGATGATTCGCGGTCTTGACACCGCCGAGCTGTCCGGGGCAGCCCGCAAAACAGGCGGGAAGTATTACAGTCTCGCGACGGCCATTGCGCTGCCTGGAGATGTCCCCCGCGGTCGGCCGGTGCCGATTCAGTCGGAAGAGCCGATTCGATTGTGGGCGAGGTGGGAAGTTCTGCTGCTGTTCGCCTTGCTGCTGACCGCGGAATGGCTGCTTCGAAAGCGGCTCCGGCTCGTTTGAGCAGACCCCTTCGATTCGCACACCGCAATTCGTTCGCAACTCGCAATTGGCGTCCGTAAATGATCGGCCATTCTTAGCTTGGAAACCGTCCCGAGTGAACGCGTTACTAACGTTCTAATAATGAGCAGACCGTGTTTTGACCGCTCGTCGGCGAAATAAAGCTGGCTTCCGGGCGTTCCCGCCGTCCCGAATTCTGGCTGGTACTGACGCGGCACCTTCTTGAATTTCCGAGATTTTCCCGTACGGAAATCTGCGCCGACCAGATTCATCTGGCCTGCCACTTCAGAAATAGACACACTTGGTGCACAGAAACGCTGTCGAAACTGTCTGGTCCGGCGACCATCCCAGCGTCACTGCCTGGCCAGATTACCTCAGGCGTACAGATAGAGTTCTCCTCATCACCGACGCAGTCGTTGCCGATGCGAGAACTATATCGGTGCGCCGTGACGCCGCAGGACGCGGTGTCGTATTGTGCAACGAGTAGAATCGAACAAATTGCCGCAGTTTTCCCAGACTGCGTGACCGGAAAGTTTTTCCTCTCTCGAAAATCTGAAGGTCGCTCGCGTGGCCGGATTTTGAGGACTCAATCATGCGGCTCAGCCCATGGCTTACTC
>CALDJX010000706.1 GCA_937899075.1 uncultured Planctomyces sp.
ATTCCGGCTTCACGACAAACCGTGGAACTCCGTCATCTGTTTTGAGGTCAAGCTCCGTACGTGCCATCTTCGGAAACTGAAACGTGCCCTTCAGATGAGTCTCAAACCAGCGAACACGTGCCGCATAATTATCCGCCGTGAATCGATGATTCATGTGCGGCGTGAACGACATCGCCCCGTTGTTCTGAGGCAGCGAATTAAAACCCTGAACGACCATCTCCATCGGCGAATTGAAATCGTTCGTCGCTCCCAGAAACATGACCGGGCATTTGATCAGCGGCCAGTAGTTTCGACAGTCCAGCGTCCGACTATAGAGGTCAAGGTCGGTCTGCATCCGACGAGCAGAACCGGGAATACCGGTTATGTCCGTGTAGAGATAACCGCTGCCGCCGACTGACGGTGAGGCCGCCTTCACTCGCGGATCGATCGCCGTCAGGACAGTCAGTCGGCCACCCATGCTGTGACCGGTCACTCCGACATTGCTGCCGTCCGCTTCGGGGCGCTCTTCCAGAAACGTGATCGCTCGCCGAGCGGCCGCCGAGTACAACAGCCAACTGCTGTTCCACGCGTGCGGAACAGAATGAATCGTACCTTCGCCCGGCGTGACGTCGTTGTGGTGTTTCGGATCGAAAAAGCCGGCCGGAATTCCTGCCCAGTCAGTATTCGGATCGTCCGGCTCGCCGATTACATGCTCGCCCCAGTTGACTGCAACGGCCGCATAACCATGCGACGCCCAGAACAGAGCCGTATCGGAAATCGCCCGCTGCCCGCCACCATGCAACTGTACAATCCCCGGCAGATTACTACCGTCTTCCGGGTACGAGTAAAAAGCCGCGACGCGAGTCTTCTTCCCGCCAAACGTCCCCACCACGTAGCGGACATGTTTCAGCACGATGCCATCGGCAACCGACTCGCGAATCACCTCAACCTCAAGCGGTTCAGTATGCGGATCAAAGTCCGCCCACGCCTGCTCGACCGTCTGAGGAACATCCTGAGCAAACACGCTCGCCACATTGCAGAGCAGCGCCAAAGTCACGAGCAGTCTCATACAAAGCCTTTCGAAGTGATCAGTAAAGAATTTGAGCCACAGAGATCACAGAGGCCTCAGAGAAAAGTCTCTGACGGAAAACTCATTTTCCTCTGTGATCTCTGTGGCTCAAAACTTCCGAGCAATTGGCAGAGCCTTGGGCCATGCCGTCAAGCAAGCAGTTCGGGAATAACACCCGTGCTGTGACTGAAGCGGTCGACTGGCAGGTCGGCCTGTTGCATCAGTGTCAGCCAGTAATTGGCGAGCGGCGTATCCTGCTCCGGCAGCACGATGTGTCGACCGTGTTTGATTCCCTTCGCTCCGCCACCGGAAAGGATTGCGGGCAGGCCCTTCAGCTCGTGACCCGACCGCAGGTTTGTTCCGTAGCTGACGATGCAGTTGTCGTACAACCGGCTGCCGTCCATGTCCTTCGCTTCTTTGAGCCGATCAAGGAAATGGCCGAACAATTCCGAGCACTTCTTATCCCGCTCGCGCGACGCCAGCGTTCGAGGCTGCGAGAAGCCATAGTGGCTCAGCGAATGCGCCTTCAAGGCAACCCCCATGCCCTGCAGAACGGAACACACCGGCTGACGATACGTCACGACGCGAGTCGAATCAGTCTGCAGTGCGACGATAATCATGTCGTACATCAGCTTGATTTCTTCTTCGCCGGTAATGCCTGCGGCCGGTTCGCTAAACGGTGCTGCGGGCTTAGCGATCGCCGCCCAGGATGCCTGGCGTTCGAGGCCCTGCTCGATCTGCCGCACTCCCTGGAAATACTCGTCGAGTTTTTCCTGGTCACCCTTGCTCAGCTTGCGTTTCATCGTGCCGCCGTTCAGACGGACAATGTCCAGGATGCTCTGCTTCTTCTGCAGCCGAGCGTCTAAATCCTCTCGTGAATCCGAGGCCGAAGCAAAGATCGTCCGAAACAGATCGAGCGGTCGGTTAATGCCGGGAACTGGATTTCCTGCATCGTCCCAGGACAGCGAAAGCCCCTTGCCGTGCCCGGAATTCGCGCTGCCATCCGGCTCGATCGCCGCCAGAGCGAGTGACGTAAACCTGGTTTCCTGCCCCAAATGCTGAGCCGCGACCTGGTCACACGACACGGAGTTGAAGAATCGCTTCCCGGCGGTGCCGGCAACATTCGCTCCCGTCAGGTACGAGCAACTTCCGCCGTGCGGGTCGGTCGCTCCCAGATTCGTCAGGTTGGCGACCATCGTGATGTCGTCCTGATGACGCTTCAGAGGTGCCAGTCCCTCCGTCAGGCCGATCTCTGAAAAGCGTCCGGCTTCCTTCGGGTAAAACGTCTCCTTGGTAAACCCGAAGCCTCCACCGAGAAACACCATCCGCTTCGGCGGCGCGGCATCGTTGTCTTTCCCTTTTGCGAAGGTTTCCAGAAACGGAACGGCGAGGCAAAAACTTCCCGCTCGAAGAAAAGAACGCCGTGTCGCTGAGTTTGTAATAAATAGTGTCATATTGACTCTCTGATTCCAGGAACGTGCCTGAAGCACCGTGTCGGATGATTTTAATTCGGGTGGCACAGGTTGCTTGCAACCTGTGCGGCGAAGCCGCAAGAGGTATCTCCGTCAGACTTTCAAAGAACCTCTTGTCGCTGCGCGACACCGGTTGCAAGCAACCGGTGCCACCCACGTGGGGTATCTCACGCGAAGTCGCGAAGGCGCTAAGAAACCTGCCGGCCCAGTTCTTAGCGACTTAGCGCCTTCGCGTGAGACTTCTTTATTTCGTTCGGAAGTGTGTGCTGCTGGCAACTTCGTGAACCATCGCCCGAAGTCGATAGTCGTCGCGGTTCAGCTTTTCGAGGATCGCCGCCACGGCGTCAGCATCTGAGAATTCAATCGTCCTGCCCAGGCCGTAGGCGAGCATCGATTCAACCAGCTCCTGACCAAGTTGATCGTCCTCTTCCAGCAGCACGGTCTTCAAACCTTTGACATCGCTGAATGCCGCTCCGCCGGGAAGCGTCCCTCCCGGTTCAATGGGGATCTTCTTGCGACCAACCGATTCGCTGTCACGCCACTTTCCAATCGTGTCGAAGTTTTCCAGGCCAAATCCGATGACATCCATTTTCTTGTGACACGACGAGCAAACCGCTCGCCGTTGATGCAGCTCGACCATCTGCCGATTCGTGGCCGGCTTGTCAGTGGCCGCTCCCAATTCTGGAACATTCGGCGGAGGCGGCGCCGGCTTGTCGTGGAGCAGTTTCTCCATGACCAAAGCACCTCGAATGACGGGCGAAGAGCGTTCACCATTTGAGCCCAACGTGAGAAACGCCGTCTGGCCCAACAGTCCTCCGCGAGGTGAATCGGCGGGCAGACTGACTTTTTGAAACGCGTCCGCCGTTGCGTCATCAATACCGTAATGCTCGCCGAGCACCGAGTTGATCACGACGAAATCAGAATCGATCAGGT
>CALDJX010000707.1 GCA_937899075.1 uncultured Planctomyces sp.
GGTCGAAGCCGGCAAGACCGTCGCCATCGCCAACAAGGAAACGCTTGTCGTTGCCGGTCCGCAGGTTGTCGAACTGGCCAGGAAGACGGGTGCAAAACTGCTGCCGGTCGACAGCGAGCACAGCGCCGTTTTTCAGGCGATGCAGGCGGGATCTGAGAAAGAAGTCAAAAGGATCGTGCTGACTTCCAGCGGTGGCCCGTTCCGCGGAGCGACTCGGGATCAACTGGAAGCCGTCACGCCCGACACGGCTCTGCGGCATCCGACGTGGGAGATGGGGCCGAAAATCACGGTCGACTCCGCAACGCTGATGAACAAGGCTCTGGAAGTCATCGAGGCAAAGTGGCTTTTTGACCTGAAACCTGAGCAGATTGAGGTCGTCGTCCACCCGCAATCCGTCATACACTCCTTCGTCGAGTTCGTTGATGGCTCCTGTATTGCTCAGCTTTCGCCGCCAGACATGAAGCTCCCGATCCAGTACGCTTTGACATGGCCGGATCGGGTTGAGTGTCCGGGGCCGAAGATGGACTGGTCCACGGCGTGGTCACTCGACTTTCATCCGCCGGATCGAGAACTCTTTCCGGCACTTGATCTTGGTTTTGAAGTCGCTCGTAACGGCGGCACTTGTGGAGCGGTTCTGAATGCGGCGAACGAAGTCGCTGTTGACCGATTTCTGCGGGGAACTTTGAGTTTTGTCGATATTCCGCGTGTTTGTCGCGCGGTTCTCGATGCGCATAATTTTGACCCGAGCCCGTCGCTGTCGGAACTTGTTCGACTGGACGTCTGGGCTCGAGAGGAGACAACACGGTGGAAATCCTCGCGTTCGATATGAGCGTGCTGCTTACTAAAGCCCTGCACATTCTGTACGTGGCACTTGGCTTGGGCCTCGTTATTTTCTTTCACGAACTCGGCCACTTCGCCGTCGCGAAATGGTGCGGCGTCTTCGTCGAAAGATTCAGCATCGGCTTCGGCCCGATCCTCTGCAGCTTCAAAAAAGGCGACACTGAATACGCACTCTCGCTGATCCCGTTCGGCGGCTACGTCAAGATGCTCGGCCAGGACGACATGGATCCGAGCCAGTTGACGACCGAAGAAATCGCCCAGGACCCGCGAGCCTACTCCTCGAAGAATGTCCCGCAGCGAATGGGCATCATTTCTGCCGGCGTGATCATGAACGTGATCACCGGCATGTTGTTCTTCGGTCTGGCATTTCGCTTTGGAGTTGAATCGTCACCGGCTCAGGTCGGGCATGCCGTCGTTGGAAAGCCAGCATGGGAAAAAGGGATCCGCTCAGGCGACGTGTTCACGCGGATCAACGGCCGGGACACCAAGTCTTTTCAGGACATTCTGCGAGGCACGACGCTGTCTCGGGGCGACATTGAAATCGAGGGTCACCACGCTGACGGGAAGACTTTCAAAGTCACGATTGAGCCTGATTCCAGCGGCCTTCGAAGGATGATCGGCGTCTCTGACGCTCGTTCGCTGAGGATCGCGGAAATCGGCAACGAAATTAAAACGACCGTCGTGCCGGGCTCGCCGGCCGAAAAGGTGAAAGAAAGTTTTCAGGACAACGACGAGATCGTTTCTTTGAATGGTGAGAAGGTCGATAGTCACGCTCAACTGCAAACGCTGCTTGCCAGGTATCGTGCTTCGAGCATCGAGTTGGGCATCAAGCGTGGTGATAAGGTCCAGATCGTAACCATTGAGCCGGCACGTTTTCGCGAAGTCGGACTTTGGATGGACATCGAACAGATTGCGGCTGTTCAGGAAAACTCGCCAGCTTCGAAGGCTGGACTCAAGATCGGCGACAAGATCACCTCTGTGAACGGTGTGGATGTTGGGAAAGTCATCAATCCGCTGCACCTCGCCGAGCACCTCGAAATGTTTGCCGGTGAGGAAGTCGAAATTCGTGTGAAGCGAACGGTTGAAGGTTCGCCGAAACTGGAAGAAGTCACGGTCAAGCTGACTCCCGATGACACGCCGGCTTGGATTGAGTACCCGTTTTCAGATGGCACTCCGCTGGGAATTCCGTCGATCGGAGTCGCTTACCACCTGACATCGAATGTTTTGAAAGTCGTGCCGGGCAGTCCTGCCGCCAAAGCTGGAGTCCCTGAAGGGGGAGTGCTTGAGTCGGTCGTGATCGAGACTGAAAACGAACTGCTGAAGAAGATTTCTCCAGATTCTTCGACCAGGCTGAAGTTTGTAGACACGACTAAAAAGAGTATGGCTTATGCATTCTGGCAGCTTCAGGAAGTTCCCGATGCGAAGGTGACGTTGAAGTTTCAAGGCGACGCCAAAACCTACACTCTCCAACCCGTACCAGCGAAAGAAGAGTGGTACATCTCACAGCGCGGCATTTTTCTTCAACCGCAAAGTCTGACTCTGACCGCGGACACGTGGGGCGAAGCCTTCACGATGGGGATTCATCAGACCCAGAATACCGGGGTCGATATTTACCTCACTCTTCGCAACCTGCTTTCGGGTGACCTGTCGCCGCAGAATCTGTCGGGCCCCGTCGGGATCGCCAAGGTTGCCTACGCGGTATCGAAACAGGGGATTCAACAGCTTCTCATGTTCCTCGGCTTTCTGAGTATTAACCTCGCGATTCTGAACTTTCTGCCCATTCCAGTCCTCGACGGTGGGCACATGGTCTTCCTGATCTGGGAAGGTGTCACGAGGCGGAAGCCAAGCGAAAAAGTGCTTATCGCGGCAAGCTATGTTGGCATGGCGTTTGTGCTGGGGCTGATGGTCTTTGTGATTTACCTCGACATCTTCGTGCATGGAAGCCCTGGCTAAGTTGCTTCCCATGGACGCTCTTTCGATTCTCAACAAACGCTTCGGTCACGCCGCTTTTCGAGGCCAGCAGGAAGCGATCATCGACCGCACGATGGCCGGCGGCCATTCGCTGGTGATCATGCCGACCGGCGGTGGGAAGTCGCTGTGCTATCAGGTGCCGGCGTTACTGCATGCTTCGACGGCTGATAGAGCCACGATTAAAAAACCGTTGACGCTCGTTCTTTCTCCGCTGATTGCGTTGATGAAAGACCAGGTGGACGCGTTGCAGGACAAAGGGATCCGAGCCGCGCTTATCAATTCGTCGTTAAACAGGCAGGAACGCGAGACTCGATATAAGCAGATCGCGAACGGCAGGTTCGATCTGCTTTACGTGACGCCCGAACGATTTCGAAAAACCGAATTCATCGACGTGCTGGCTCAGCGTGACATTCGACTGTTGGCCGTCGACGAGGCTCACTGCATCAGCGAATGGGGCCACGACTTTCGGCCTGACTACACGCGGCTGAGAGAGTTTCGAAAACTGGTCGGCGATCCCACGACGATCGCGCTTACGGCGACGGCCACGCCCGACGTGCAGCAGGACATTGTCCGGCAACTCGGGCTTCAGCCGGACGACGTAGCGATGTTTCACGAGGGTATCGACCGCCCGAATCTCACAATCTCTGTGGAGGAAGTCTGGGGCAACGATGAGAAGTTCGAGCAGATTCTCAGCATCGTCAAGAAGTACGAAGAGTCCGACGGAAACGGCATCGTCTATTTCACGCTGATCAAGACTTTGGACATGTTCAGTGAGATGTTGCGGAAGAAAAAGATTCCTCACTTCTGCTATCACGGCAAACTCGAACGGCGTGATCGACGTCGCGTTCAGAGTGACTTTATGAAATCACAGAGTTCGTTCGTGCTGGCGACGAACGCGTTCGGAATGGGCATCGACAAAGAAGACATCCGGTTCGTCATGCACGCGGAGATGCCCGGTTCGATGGAATCGTGGTATCAGGAAATCGGTCGAGCTGGACGAGACGGTTTGCCATCCGACTGCGTCCTGCTTTACGACGAGCACGATCTCACGACGCAGATGGAGTTCCTGCAGTGGAGCAATCCCACCGCTGAATATTACGCCCGCGTTCACGACCTGCTGCTCCATCGGGAGGAAGAAGCCGAGTCGTTCGGGATGGAATGGGTCCGCGACACCTTGCATCCTAAGAAACGCCATGATCACCGGTTGGATACGGCGTTGCAGATGTTCGACCGGCACGGCGTGATTGAAGGGGCTCGTGAACGCGGCACACCAAAGATTCTGTGCGAGCTGCCAGCGATGTTGCAGGACGAGGAGCGGCTGGAAGAAAAACTGCGTCGCGACCAGCAGAAGCTCTACGCCCTGGTTCAGTTAATTCGCCACGAGGGTGACCGGAAAGCCTTCATTCACGAACACTTCGGCATCCCGTACAACGAAGCGTCGTGATTTTTAACGCTGGGTCATGCACGCCAGGTTGCACGAACAGGGGATGCCAATCGCAGCGCAGGCGTCCCAACCGACGACTGAGGTCATGGCTGAATATGGGGCTGCCAATGAAGAATTCTGAAACACTCAGTGAACACGCAAGGCTGATCTGGCAGGCTGGCGTTAACGCCGTTGATTCTGGCAGGCTGGTCAAAGACGTTGTTTCCGTTGATGGGCACCTCTTGACGATCGATGGGGCGAGCGTCGATCTCCGGAAACTTTCACGGATCGTTGTGGTGGGTGCTGGAAAGGCCGGCGCTGGCATGGCCGCGGCACTGGAAGAGATCTTTTCGACGGAAGCCCTAAGGAGAGCCGATGCGACGTGCGAATTGCTCGGCTGGGTGAACGTGCCCGCCGATTGCGTGCGGCCGTTGTCCAGGATCTGTCTGCACGCGGCTCGACCTGCTGGAGTGAATGAGCCGACGGCAGATGGAGTCGCAGGCTCGCAGAAAATTCTTGAGCTGGTTCAAGGTCTTGAAGAGTCCGATCTCTGTCTGGTTGTGTTGTCGGGCGGGGGCAGTGCGTTGTTGCCGGCACCGGTCGACGGGATTTCTCTGCAGGACAAACAGACGATTACTCAATTGCTGATGCGCGGCGGAGCGACCATCAACGAATTGAACTGCGTGCGAAAGCAGCTTTCGCAGATCAAGGGCGGTGGGTTGGCACGAGCGTGTCGATCGGGCCGAATGGTCACGTTGGTTATTTCCGACGTGATTGGTGATCCGCTCGACGTCATCGCGTCGGGACCGACTGTTGACGATTCGTCGACTCCTGCAGAAGCGTTGGAAATTGTCAGTCGCCTTGTCGCGAACATCGCCGACGTACCGCCGAGCATTTTGCACAGATTGCGTCGTGACGTTTCTGAAGCAGATCAGCAGCCACGCATCGACACCGAACGAGTGCGAAACCTGGTAATTGGAAACAACGAAGTTGCCGTGCTTGCTGCGGCGTCGAAGGCAGACGAGCTTGGCTACCGCGTCGTGAATCAAGGCAGCGGCATGGCGGGCGTTGCTGCGGAAGTCGGACGTAAACTCGCTGAGTCCTGCCTGGCGATTCGGAACGACGAGGCCACCAGGGCGAAACCCGTGTGCGTTATCAGCGGTGGCGAGCCAGTCGTTCAGCTCGCGGAAACGAAACTCGCACGGAAAGGTGGTCGGAACCAGGAGCTGGTTCTCGCGGCCTGTCAGAGGCTTTGGGACGACGGCGCCGACAGAATGGCGATTCTGTCAGGCGGGACTGACGGAGAGGATGGCCCGACCGATGCTGCGGGCGCGTTTCTCGACGCGTTTGTGATAAACGAAGCCCAGCGACTCTGTCTTCAGCCAGCCGACTTTCTGGCGATCAACAATTCGTACGAGTTTTTCAATCGAGCTGGCGGGCTCCTGAAAACCGGCCCGACTCATACGAACGTCATGGACCTGCGCGTCGCCGTCGTCGGAAGCTGAGTCACGCGGTTGTGATGCCTACTTCGAATGGTCATCATCGCGATCCCGGTCACTTGTCATCGGCGTGCCACTTGCTTTGCCGGTGACTTCGCTGAGAGCCAACAATGGCAAAGCCAGTGGCGCACGCGGCCGAAGTTCTGATTCAGCAAACACACTTCATAATCCATTCCTGAACCGCGATGTCCGACGACGACGAACTACTTCCACCAGACCTTGAAAGTTCACCGTGCCTGCAGGGCGAAAAGGTGACCTTCACGGGAATTCTTGCGTCGATGACTCACCGTCAGGCTTACGATCTGGTGGTTGAAAACGGTGGATCGTCGTCGGTTCACGTCAGCGGTCACGTGACGATGCTCGTGGTCGGCGAGGAAGGCTGGCCTCTGGACGAGGAAGGCAAGACTTCGGTCAAGCTGGAACAGGCCGTCGAGCTGATCAATGCCGGCGTGCCGGTGCAGATTCTGAAGGAGTCTGACTGGCTGAGGTTGCTCGGGTTGGAGCATCGCGAGCGGGATGTCCATCGTCTGTTTACGCCCGCGATGTTGCAGCAAAAGCTTGACATTCCGGTCGGAGTGGTGCGGCGATGGGAACGGCTGGGCCTCATCGAGCCGGTGCAACGAGTTTACCGGTTGCCCTATTTCGATTTTCAGGAAGTCGCAGCGGTGCGCCGTCTGCAGGAGATGCTGAAGTCGGGAATTCCGCGCGACCGCATCGAGCAAAGTCTTACCGGCTTGCGTTTGCTGCTGCCGTCGGTCGATCGTCCGTTGGCGCAGTTGGAGATTCTCGCTCGTGATTCGCGAGTGGTATTTCGCGACGGAAATGGTTTGGTGGAAGCTCGAACGGGACAGCGAATGCTGGACTTTGAACCGGAGCCAACTGTTGCACAGTCCGACTCATCGGAAACCGCGAGTGCAGATTCTGCCGAATCAGGTTTAAGCGAGGCTCCAAGCACGATCCCGTTGCCAACTTTTGGTGTCGTCACGGAGACGACGCCCGCCAACTGGAACGCGGACGAATGGTTCGACCACGGTTGCGAGTTGCTGGGCGACGATGAAATTCCTGAGGCGATCGAAGCATTTCGAATGGGGTTGATGCTTTGCCCGGACGACGCGGAGATTCATTTTTATCTCGCGTCGGCACTGTACCGGAAAGGTAACGTCGGCGGGGCGATGGAGAGGTATCACGTCGCGGTCGAATTAGATCACGAATACATCGAGGCGTGGACGCAACTGGGCTGCTTGAGATTTGAAACCGGAGATTCGCAAGCCGCAATCGAAGCCTTCGACATCGCACTGACCTGCCACTCGGATTATCCCGACGCGGTTTATCACAAGGCGACGGTGCTATCGGAGCTTGGCAGAAACGATGAGGCGGTTGTGTTTTGGAAGCAGTATCTGGATTTTGATCAGGACGGGCCCTGGGCGGCCGCCGTCATGGAGCGGCTGGAGGCTGTCAGTGCTGCGTCATCAGAACTGGTCGAGCACGCAACGCAAAGTGACGACGATTCTATCTGATGATTGACGAGCCGGACGTGGCTGGCAACGAGGAGCGGATTGACGTGGCGATTTCACAGCGAGAGTTTGCCGAGCAGGTCGTACGGCAGCTCGTCGATGCTGGTTACACGGCTCTTTGGGCGGGCGGCTGCGTGCGTGACCTGCTGGTCGGTCGAGAGCCCAAAGACTACGACGTCGCGACCAGTGCGCGTCCTGAACAGGTGCGCGAAGTTTTTGGGAAGCGCAGAACGCTGAGTGTTGGCGAGAGTTTTGGAGTCATCGTTGTTCTCGGCCCGAAGTCGGCCGGTCAAGTGGAAGTGGCCACGTTTCGCACGGACGGCAATTATCTCGACGGCCGCCGTCCCGAGTCGGTGGTGTTCAGCTCGCCCGAGGAAGACGCTCAGCGACGCGACTTCACGATCAACGGAATGTTCTACGACCCGCTTACGAAAGAGGTGATGGATTTCGTTGGCGGCGAGAAAGATCTCGCTGCCGGGATTCTGCGGGCCATCGGTCATCCGCAGGCACGAATGGAAGAAGACAAGCTTCGAATGTTGCGAGCCGTCCGGTTCGCGGCATCGTTTGAGTTCGAGCTCGATGAAGCAACTGCCGCCGCTGTCCGATCCATGGCCGACCAGATTTCAGTCGTGAGTGCCGAGCGGATTGCTCAGGAATTACGACGAATGCTGGTCGACCGGCATCGCAGCCGAGCGATCGAACTTTGCCACGACGTTGGACTGCTACTGCGAATCATTCCGGAGCTCGCAGTCGTGACCAGTGATCGAGAGTGCTGGGATCGACTCCGGAGGGGACTGGCGTCGCTGGATGCCCCCGACTTTGCGCTCACGTTTGCGTTCGTCCTGGACTCGGTCATCGGGGAGGGGCATCAATCCGGAGCGGCTGATCCCGGGTTGGCAGCAATAGTTGGACGCAGGCTGAAACTTTCGAATCAGGAAATCGATGCCGCTGTTTGGTTGTTGAAGCATCGCCGGGCACTGGATAAAGCCGCGGACCTGCCGCTGTCTCGCTTGAAGCGAATTCTCGCGAACAAACTGGCGGCAGACCTGATCGCTTTGATTCGTGCGCGGGCAACAGCAGCAGGCATCGAGGCTGGCGACGCGGATTTTTGCGAGCAGTATCTGGAGTCAACTGACCAGGACGTGCTTGATCCGTCGCCGCTGATTTCTGGCGATGACCTGATCAAGGCCGGGTTCCGCCCCGGGCCGAAGTTCAAAGAGGTTCTTGATCGAATTCGCGACGCACAGTTGGATTTAGAGATTTCAAGTGCCGATGAAGCGATGAAGTTGGCAGCTCGGCTCGATGCCGAGGAAGAGTGAACGGCATGAAGTCGGGAACACCCGCCGCGTTGCGGACGCGATGAAGTGCCGGAATAATTCCGCACGATGTTCGTGGCAACTGATTCGCGTGATTCCTTAAACGGATTATTTAATGAGCGACCAGCCAGATGGTGTT
>CALDJX010000708.1 GCA_937899075.1 uncultured Planctomyces sp.
GAAACCACGCTGGATGCACTCAGTGGTCAATTTTTGAGTGCTCGATCCGCCGTGAAACTTGCATTCTTCAGTTTTCAGGGGCAGGTTCTGTCCGAACAGATGACCTCTCACGCCACACCATTGACCGCTCAACCAATCGTGCTTGCTGATCTGAATGTGCCTAACACCGAGTTAACCGGAAGTCTGGCAGGGCGACAGTTTGATGTAGAGGCGACTACCGTCACTGGAGCACTTCAGGTATCGGGCGAAGTCGATGTTTATTCAATTAATGCAAGTGCCGGTGAGATCTTTAACCTTCAACTGTTGTCCTCAACGTTTGCCAGCAGTCCATCGCCGCGTTTCGCGACTTCATTTGACACGTTGATTTCGGTCGTCGATATCAATGGCACTCCCATTCCGTATTACTCAGGCACCGCTGTCAATAACGATAATTTTATCGATGCAGGCAGTGTCAACTCGGACTCGATCCTCATCGATCTGCTCATCCCGGCGGACGGCACCTATTACGTTCGTGTGGAATCGGCAACTGGTACAGAGGTCGGTGGTTATGAGCTGTTTGTCTACAACTTTGACACCAGTCCGGGGTTCGTGCCTCCTCAAGGTGGGGCGCCCGTCGCTGTTAACGGAAGTGTAACGCTCATCGGCGGAGCTGGGCCGGACACACTTGGTGGCACAGACAATGCCGACCTGCTGATTGGCAACGGAGGCGACGACAGCATCACAGCGGCCGGCGGCGACGACACGGTCTACGCTGGCGGAGGCACTGACTCAGTCGACGGTGGCGACGGAGATGATCAGCTTCACGGTCAGGGCGGTCGCGACACAATCACCGGCGGCGCGGGCAACGACTTCATCGACGGCGGGACAGGTTCGGACTTCATCTACGGAGACGACCTCGCGGGAACGTTGTCTGGCAACGACACGATTACTGGTTCAGCCGGAGCTGACTTCATCGCCGCGGGTATGGGAGACGACATTGTCTACGGCGGCAACGACAACGACACAATCTTCGGAGAAGACGGTCAGGACACGATATTCGGACAGGGCGGCGACGACGTCATCAACGGTGGAACTGGCGACGACACAATCATCTGGAAGCAGGACGGCGCTGACGTCATCGACGGAACCGACGGCCGTGATCAGGTCGAAGTCCGTGGAACATCCGGCGTCGACACGATCGCTGTCGGCCAGACAGGAAGCACGCTGACAGTGACCGGCCGCGGCTCAACCCTCAATCTCCCCAACGCGATGCAGGACTTCGCCAACGGGCTGGAAGAACTCATCATCAACGGAGGCAACGGTGCCGACGTGATCACGATTGCTGATATCAACAATGTCGGATCGATCCTCATCACAGCCAACGGGCAGAACGGAGACGACACGATCAGTGCTGCCGGAGCAATGATCGGTGTGGCAAACCTTCAGCTTGACGGTGGCAATGGCAACGACACTCTGACCGGGTCAACCGGCAATGAAACTCTCCGAGGCAGCGCCGGCGACGACTCACTTAGCGGCGGCGACGGCGACGACACGCTCATCGGCGGCGACGGCCAGGACGCACTCAACGGGGACGGCGGTCAAGACCTGATGCGAGGGAACTTCGGCAACGACACGCTCGAGGGCGGCGACGGTGATGACACGCTCGAAGGAAACGAAGACAGCGACATCCTCAGCGGCGGCGACGGCGACGACTCTATCAGTGGCGGGCTCGGCGATGACATTCTCGACGGAAAGAGCGGCAACGACATCCTGCTGGGCGGAGTTGGCAAAGACATCCTGCTCGGCGGAGCGGGTGACGACACGCTCGACGGCGGCCGCAACCAGGACACGCTGCGAGGCCACAGCGGCAACGACAAACTTCGCGGCGACCACGGGAACGACCTACTGTTTGGCGGCACCGGGAACGACACCATCGACGGCGGAGATGGTGAAGACACCATCGACGGCGGCAGCGGCAACGACGGCATTGTCGGTGGAAACGGCAACGACCAGATCAACGGTATGGGAGGAAATGATACCGTTCTCGGCGGAGACGGCGACGACGCGATCTCCGGTGGCGCGGCCGCCGACACGCTGCTCGGCCAGGAAGGCGACGACGGTCTGAGCGGCAATGGAAGTTCCGACGTGCTCGACGGCGGCGAGGGCGTCAACAATCTGTCGGATGCCGATCCGTTGGTTGACCGAATCTTTACATCCGGGATGCCGTTTGAACTGACCCCGGAGATTCTGGCAAACGTTGACGCCAGCAACTGAACCGCCAGGACAGGTCAATGTTCGTCGTCAAGAAGAGAGATGGGTTACCGCGAGAATTGTCGTCGCGGTAACTCATCATCATTTCCTCACTCGTCCATGATCTGCTTTTCTTTTTCTGCAGCGGCCGAGTTGATCATGCCTTCAAACTTCTTAGTCAGTGCCTGAACTTCGTCCTTGGCCGTGTCTCGCTGATCTTCAGACATCGACTTGTCCTTTTCGGCGTTGTCGGCGTGCTTGTTCGCGTCTCGACGAATATTTCGGACGGAAACGCGAGAGTCTTCAGCGAACTCCTTCGTTCTCGAGACAAGCTGTTGCCGACGTTCCCGCGAAAGCGGCGGAACGTTCAACCGGATGACACGGCCGTCGGACATTGGGGCCAGGCCGACGTCGCTGGATTGAATCGCCTTGACGATTTCGTTCATCGTGCCTGCATCGAAGGGGCGGATCAGAATCTGCTGCGGCTCCGGAACGGTAATGTTCGCGACCTGCTTCAGAGGAGTCTGAGATCCGTAGTAGTCGATACGGATCGAGTCAACCAGACCGGGCGTCGCTCGACCGGTGCGAAGGCCCGTTAACTGTTCGGTGAAAACGGTGACTGCTTTTTCCATTCGCTCTTCAGCGTCGAGAAGAATTTCGTCAGCGTCCATGATGTTTTCCTTACACGTTTTCGTTTTCGAAAGATGCTGGATTGTGTGAGTGAGTCAGCGTGCCTGAATTGTTGCTGCCAGAACCGCGAGGTTCAACGTCGCGAAGCGTAAACGGGCCGTGCCGCAATGCCAGAACGGCCGATCGTTAACCAACTCGAGAGCCGATTTTCTCGCCCGCGATGACTCGTTCCAGGTTGCCTTCCTTCTGATAGTTGAAGACGACGATCGGAATGTTCTGCTCCATGCAATGGTGCATCGCTTGAGCATCCATCACTTTCAGGTCCTGCTTCAGCACTTCCTGGAACGAGATGTCCGAGTACTTGACGGCGTGCGGATTTTTCTCGGGATCGTCCGAGTAAATGCCGTCAACCCGCGTTGCCTTCAGAACAACGTCCGCTTCGATTTCTCTCGCCCGAAGCGCGGCAGCAGTGTCTGTCGTCACAAAAGGGCTGCCTGTTCCGGCGGCCAGAATGACGACGCGGCCTTTTTCAAGATGACGGACGCACCGACGACGAATGAACGGCTCGGCAACTCCTTCCATCCGGATGGCTGTTTGAAGTCGGGTTGGCACGCCAGCGTTTTCGAGAGCGTCCTGTAGAGCCAGGCCGTTGATAACGGTTGCCAGCATACCCATGTAGTGAGCGGTTGGCGGGTTGATCGTCGCGCTGAACGCTGCGAAGTCCCGACCTCGTAGAATGTTTCCGCCGCCACAGACAATGGCGATCTGCACGCCGGAATCGTGGACGCGTCGAATCTGCTGAGAGATGCTGGAGACCTCGGCCATCGTGATGCCGGACTCGCCACTGCGGCAGAAACTGTTTCCGCTTAGCTTAAGCAGCACTCGCTTATAAACAGCCTTAGAGGGCTCGGAAGAAGAGCTATCCGGCTCAGACATCGTTCATCTCCGGGGTAAGAATCCGTTCTCGACGCCGTCGTTCGCGTCACTCGTGCGAAGGTTAGCGAGCTGATCGACGAAGGCCAGTGACCCTACGAAACGAGGGGCAGAAGATAGTATCTCCTGCCCCTCGATTTTGATTGCGTTTTGACTGAGTGATGCCATTTCGACATCAACAACGGTTTCTAGTTACCAAGAGCCCATCGTGTGAATCCAACAGCTTTGTAGCCAGATTCGGCAAGTGCCTGACTGACAGTTTTTGAGTCGTCTTTGGCGAACGCCTGGTAGGTCAGCACGCCTTGCTCGACGTAGAAATTCTTCATTCGTCCGTCGACGATCTTGTCGACGATGTTGGCCGGCTTGCCTGAAGCTTTTGCTTCTTCGGTCAGGCGAGCTCGTTCGGCATCGACTTCTGCCTGCGAAAGGTTGTCCGCATTGCAGCATGCGGGACGCAACGCAGTGATGTGCATCGCGACGTCACGCAGAATTTCGGAATTGGCCGATTCGCCTTCAGCCTGAAAAAGAGCTCCGTTCTTGCCGTCGTGGTGAACGTAGCCGTTGACTGGTCCAGCTACGCGAGCGATCCGTCCGACGACGATCTTTTCGCGAATCTGGTTGGTCATGTCAGCCCAGACGTCCTGCAGAGTCTTGCCTTCAACTTCCGGCGCAGACTGAGCGAGCAGTTCTTCGGCAGATGCTGCCCCCGGTCCGTTCAACAACTGATCGGCACACTGGCGAGCAAAGGCTTTGAATTCATCGCTGGATGCAACCGGAGACGATTCGCACTGAACTTCGACCATCGCTCCTTCGCTGCCGTCTTCCTTGATGGCAAGCTGAATCAGTCCTTCAGTAGTCTCATTATCTGCACGTTTGATCTGAATTTTCTTGAACTGCTCGCGGAGGATTTCAATAGCTTTCTCTTCGTCGCCATCGGCTTCGACGAGTGCCTTCTTGCAATCCATCATCGGGAGAGTTGTCTTTTCACGCAGCGCCTTGACGGCGGCCGCTGTTACTGCAGCCATGTCGAATTTCCTTTTGCTGGTTGTCGGTTGATTGCTGGTTGTCGGTTGAAAGGTGGAGAGTGCCGCTCCGAGCAGAATCCCTTCCGGTACGGCAGCACGGGTGTGAGCAACTTGAACCCGCAGCGACCTTGCAGTCGCCATCAGACACAAAGAAGTCCATCGGAGTTCAGCAGCCAGCAGCTCGGCGATCAGTCCCACCGAGCTGCGGCCTGATTGGCTTAGCCATTAAAGACTTGGAACGGCCTTTGGTTCTTCTGCGACGTCTGCCGCTTTGTCGGCCTGCGGAAGTGTGCCGCGTCCTTCGTTAATACCGGCGACCAGCTGGTCAAGAACCAGGCGGATCGACCGAATGCTGTCGTCGTTGCCAGGAATTGGCAGGTCGACGGTGTCAGGGTCTGAATCCGTATCGATCAGAGCGACCACTTTGACGCCCATTAGCCGGCATTCATGGATGCAGTTCTTTTCGGCTTTAGGATCGATCACGACGACCGCTTCCGGAATTCGGTTCATGGTCCGAATGCCTTCGAGGTTGCGTTTGACCTTCTTGAATTCGCGACGCAGCGTGGACTGTCGCTTTTTGGAGTATCCGGCCAGTTCTCCGCTTGTCTCGAGCAGTTCCAGCTCTTCCAGCCGTTTCAGTCGACCGCGAATGGTTCGGAAGTTGGTCAGCATCCCGCCGAGCCAGCGTTCTGAGACGTATGGCATTCCGGTGGCCGCTGCGGCTTCCATGACTGGCTCAGCCGCCTGTCGCTTGGTCCCGACGAAAACGATCAGACTTCCCTGCGAGGCGACCTTTTTCAGGTACTGCTGTGCTCGCATCAGCCCGCGGACTGTTTCTTTGATATCGATGATGTGAATCAGGTTGCGGCGACCATAAATGTAGGGCCGCATCTTTGGATTCCATCGACTGGTGCGGTGTCCGAAGTGAACACCAGCTTCAAGCATTTCCTTAACGTTAATCTTCAGCATCAAATCATCCTTTGCCGTTATCCGGCCGCAACGATTTCGTCGCGTGTTCACACTTCGTCCGGGAGAGAAACCGACGAGGCTTCCGTCCCACTCTTAATCACCGATCACGGACAAACGATGCCCGGAAACGGAGCCGGAACCGAGCAAAAATCTCAGGTACCAGCCAACGAATTTCGCGAACCCATGAAGACAAGGCTCGGCAACGAAACCCGCCGAAGAAGAGCAGAAGCGTTGTGGTCATCCACGAAAGCGACTTCTGAGTTAACCGTCCACCACGGTGGCAGACGAATCGCGGCAAATGCTAGCCACATCAATACTTTGCGTCAAACGTCGACTCCCACGGCCCGGTCCCCGCGAAGGGATGCTGGAAGAGTACTGGTGCCGACCTTTAGACTCAGCATCGTTGTGATGACTGTCTGGCTGCATTGCCCACAAACGATCCGAGAAATGCCCCGGAACGAGAACTAATATCGGCTTCTTCCACGGAGTTCTGAAATGCCCGTTCAACGAATTATTCTGACAGATACGGACTCTGGCGAAGTCCTGAAGACCGGACACGTGGACGCCTCGTCCGGTGTTTCGCTGTCGGGGTCAGCCGACTGGTCGATCTCAAAGCGGACACTCAGCGGCGGGCCGTCAGACGGTGTCGACGTGGTCGACCTGAATAACGGCGAGCTGTCGATGTCGATTCTGCCGACCCGTGGCATGGGTCTGTGGCGAGGTTCCTATCACGGAATTCCGATCGGTTGGAATTCGCCGGTCGCACGCCCCGTTCACCCGAGCCTGGTGAATCTTGAAGCTCGCGGCGGCCTGGGTTGGCTTGGCGGCTTCAATGAGCTGATGTGTCGCTGCGGCCTGTCGTTCAACGGCCCGCCAGGCATCGACCGAGTCGTCGACGAAAACGGAAACGCCACCGAATCCGAACTCACTCTCCACGGAAAAATCGCCAATATCCCGGCACATCACGTTTCGGTCGAGATTTCTGACGAGGGGCCAGGAACTCTCAGTGTCACGGGAGTCGTCGAGGAAACGATGATGTTTGCCCCGGCGCTTCGCCTGACGTCGACCGTTTCCACCGAGGCTGGCTCAAACGGCATCACGATCAAAGACGTCGTCACAAACATCGGCGGCCAGCCCGCCGAATTACAGATGCTCTACCACACAAACATTGGCCAACCGTTCCTTGGCGAGGGCTCAAAGTTTGTCGCACCGATCGCCGAAGTCGCTCCGCGAGACGCACATTCCGCGAAAGGTCTCGACTCGTTCGACCAGTACGGCGGCCCAGTCGCCGGTCTTCCGGAAGAAGCCTTCTTCTTCGAACTGATCAGCGACTGGAAAGAGCAGACTCAAGTGCTACTGAGAAACGCCGAGGGCGACCGCGGCCTCAGCATGAGCTTCTCCACAAAACAGCTTCCGTGCTTCACCCTCTGGAAAAACACTCAGGCAGAAGCCGACGGTTACGTCACCGGCCTCGAACCCGGCACAAACCTGCCCAACCTGAAAACGTTCGAACGGGAACGCGGCCGCGTCATCTCACTGGCGCCGGGCGAATCTTACGAAACAAGCTTCCAGCTTCGCGTTCACGACACACCGGAAGCGATCGCTCAAACAGAAAAGCAAATCCGAGCGTTGCAGACTTCACACCCGCGGCGTCACGAAAATCCGATCGACCGATTCACGCCGAGCTGACCAATATCAACGAGCATCGACCGGACTCGCCGTTTACTTCGCGGCCGTGTGCTTCAGAAAGAATTCCACGATCGGCGTGGGATCTTTCAGTGCGTGTGGATGATGCCCGACGCCCGGCTTCGAGATCACTTGAATACTGCCGCCAAGTGCTTCGTAACGAGCCTCGATGATCGCTGAGTTTTCGTCGACGGGGACCACGTCGTCAGCGGCGCCCACGACGTGCAGGATCGGAATTTTTGCGTCAGCAAGAGGCTTCAACTGGTCAATCGGATTGCCGTCGTAGGTCAACGCCTGTTCTTCGGTCAGGCCGTAGGCTTTCAGACAGGCCTGCCACGCTCCGCCGCCGCCCTTCCCTTTGCCCTTGCCGCCGGGCCAGCTCTTGAAGTCGCAAACCGGAGCATCGCCGTACAGGCAGGCTACCTTTTCCGGGTTGGCCGCCGCCCAGTTGTAAATGATCAATCCGCCGCGACTCATTCCTTCCAGAGCGACCTTCTTCGCGAACCCGTGCTTCGTCGTCAGAAACTCGTAAAACGCATCCCAATGTTTGACGGCCTGAGGATTCCCAAACAGGTTTCCAACATCGCAATAGCCAATGTGGTATCCACGTTTGAGCATCTCAACATCAGCCTGCGGCTCATGCCCGAAGAACCTCGCCCGCCAGATCCACGGATTCCCGTCCGCAGACTTCTCAGGCGACACGACAATGCACCCTCGCCCATCGACCGTAAAGTCGTGCCGCATGAAGCCGTGCCACTTCGACTCTTTCCCGGAAAAGTTCGACTCGGAGCGAGCGACCTGCGACATCACACCGCAGATCAGCGTCGCGACGCAAAGAGCAAAGAACGGCTTGCCAGCGAAGCATCCAGTTCGACGGGGCATAAGTTATTCCTGAAGCTTCGAGAAAGAGGGGCAGCGTGATACGTAGATCCCGGGAAGACGCTAGTCGGAATCCAGCCCTGAAATGATTCGACGCTGCGGACTGATACGACAAGGTATTTCGCACACGGCTCAGACAACAAGCGTCCAAAAAAGAAACAGCCCGAAATCTCCATGAGATATCGGGCTGTTTTCACTCTGATGTGCAGTCCACTCGCTCATCGTTAACCAAGCGGCATTTGTTCCGGCTCGATCACGAACGGGAAGACCTTGACCGGGTCGCCAGCTTTGAGTTTGTCCTGGTAGGGCAGTTGAGCGGCTCGGTCGGCAGCAAACTGAAGATGCGTC
>CALDJX010000709.1 GCA_937899075.1 uncultured Planctomyces sp.
CACGGTGAACAGTAATAACACAACCACCAATTTCGACGGCGGGCTGGGCATGGGCTGGCTCCTGGCGAATAGCTTTATCTGCTGGCAATGGCGGTCAATCGAGTTCACTTCAAAGGGCAACACGAAGCTTGCCCCTGGTTTGCGTTGCCATTCTGGACATCAACGGAGCGAATGGATGACGACCAACTCCCCGTCGATCTGTCGAAGGGAATCTTGAGTCTTGCCTTGAATTCAGACCAGATCGGCATGCCATGCCCCAAGAGGATTTCACTGATCGCCTATAGCGGCAATCGTTGCTTTGACAGGTTGGCGGACGCTGGCAAATTCGCTGCCTTCGAGTTCACGCAGCTTTTTCAGAGCGGGCTTCGCCTCCGCTCCGAATGACAGCAGGGCCTTGGCGGCGGCCGCGCGAACCTTTGCCCAACCATCGTCGAGAGCAGACGTAAGTGCAGGAACGGTCAGTTCCGAGTTTGCGCCGATGCGGCCTAACTCGATCGCGGCATGCTGACGAATTCCTGGGTCCTTTGACTCTTTCAACACCTTGCAGAGTGCCGGGACGGCTGGCGCGGCGTCTTTACCGATCAATCCGAGTGCTTCCGACGCCAGGTAGTTGTAATCGTACCAGCGGTCTGCAGGGAGATTCTCTTCCACCGCCTCGATCAGCGTCGGCACGATCGCCGTTCCAAGCTCGACGACGCGCTGCATGTTCCTGGGGTCACGGGTGGGCGCCCTCATCAAGTCGCCTCCGGTAAACCGCCCCAATACGCCAACGTAATGCGCGTAGAAAGGCTGTGCGTCATTCCCCAGCAACTTGTAAGCTTCGACCACGGTCGAATAAGTCACGTCACCGACGTTGTCCCAACTGGAGGAGTCGCTCACGAGTCGTCGGTCGTAAAAAACTTTCAAGCACTCAACCATCGCGGCCCGCCACCGGGTGTCCGCGGGGTCCAGAATCCCGATCGCGCGCGCCGCTTGAAGTTTGATCGGCGTGGGCGGTCCCTTGAGGAGCTTGCGGAGAGCGGGCATCATCCGCCGGTCATGTTGGCCGACTCTGGCGGCAATCGCGGCCGCGTCCGCCCTTAGGTCGATTGCTCCACCGAGTCCGCTAGCTGGGAGAGGGCCTTCGTGTTCCAGGGCGGCGACAACCACGTCGAGGGCGCGTTGATGCTTGGGGAAGACACGCAGGATTTTGTAGGCCGCGTGAAGTCGTTTCCAGACGCGTTCCGAGTCGAGATCATTCTCGATCAACGGCAAAACTCGCAGCCGAGTTAGTTCGCGTGCCGGTTTTCCAATTGCCACCAAAACGTTGAAAGCATGGCCCGACGGACGGCCAAACCCGCCTGCCGATTCAGACCCGCGGGCCAATTCGACGAGCAAAGGCACGGCCGTCGCGCTATCTTGCCCGAAACTGGCAAGTCGCTCAGCAGCCAATCCTCGCGCCTCGCGATTTCTTGGTGACTCAGCCGAGACCGGCCGATCGGACGGATAGGTTCGATAGGACTCTTGACTCCGTAGCACGCGTATCAAGCGAGGAACTGCCAGTGCCGGCTCCGTTTCGAGCAAGGCGGCTGACAGCTGGCTGGCCATGTAACGTTGGTCGCCTTTGGGGAGCTTGCCGGCACGATACAGACGTTCGTAGCGATTTGCCGTGGCGACAAGTTGGGGCAGGGCAGCTTGTGCGGCCGATCCAAATTGGCGAAGTGACTCGCATGCTTGTGCGACCACCTCAGGATCGTCGTCGTCCAAGGTATCAGTAATTGCGGGAATTGATCGTTGCGTCTGTCGACCGATCTGTTGCAATGCCCAGACCGCGTTGCGTCTCACTCGGGCATCGTCGTCCTTCAGTGCATGCATGAGGTGCGGCATGGCGTCTTCAGCAGCGGCGCCGATCTTTCCCAGGCCATTTGCAGCGTAGGCCCGAGTCGCCGCGTCATCGCTCTTGAGCGTCCGCCCGAGTGGCTCGACTCCCTCACGACCAAATGATGCGATCACCGTCAGGATAGTCTCCGCTTCCTGGTCACGGATCTCCTGCGCGGTAAGTTCGCGACTGGGCCGAGAAAAGCCGAAGCTGTATTGCTTGGCCGGCGGGGTCTTGTCTTCGAGCATGCCCAACAGGATGGGAATCAACGGTTTGCCGTCGGGCCCTAGGCTCGGATAGTCACTCTTTACGAGCAAGTCGTCACGCTCGTCGCGCGAGCAAGTTCGCAATTGGTCGCTCAGCTCTCGGACGAGGTCGGTCGGACTCTGCGGCTGCTCCTGACCGATAGCGAAAGAAGCATGGCCGACGATCATCAAACCCCAAAAAATCACGCCCACACGAAGGGATGCGATGCCCATTTGTGTTCTCTGCGATCTGGTTCCGACTTGCCCAGGCACCAGCGTCATCGAATTTGTGTGCGTTCTCTTCATACGGCCTGCTCCCACCCCAAAAATCCCGTCATATCGTTTGTTCGTTGTGTGCCTAGCTGAGATCTATCTATTTTCCATATTTCTCGATGCCTGTACCAGCGGCAGTGGCCGCATGGGCTGGCGGGGCTAGGATCGCCCCCCGGCAGCTTCTTCGGTCCGCCTGGCTATGGGCACGGTCACGGGGACACCTGCTCGGCTTTCACGGCGATCGTGACGGGATCATCGCCGACTTCAAGTTTCTTGCCAGGCTCAATGGCGATGTGGTCGCCATATCTCTTAAAGGGTTTTCGAGCAATCCTGATCGCTACCGTGTCCTTCATATAACCGCGTGGCATACTGGCCATCGGATCGATGAAGGGGAACTCCCGAACAACCGTCTCGCGAGGAGCAATGGTCATTTCGTAGGTCCGCCCCCTGAACACAAAAGCGTCGCTGGGATTCTTGCTGTTTTGCGAGATGATCTGGCAAAAGAAGGACAGCTTTCGTTCCTTGTCGGACGAATTCTGGATTTTGATGACTGCGTGCAAAGGAGCCCACCTTTCATGCACCGGTTCCATCCCAACCTGCATGATCTTGCCCCCGAGTTCGCACCCATCGATGATGGCAGTGGCGGATACGCACTGTGTTTCCTTCGAGGCCGGCGCCTTCGAGGCAGGCTTCGCCTCGTCTCCCACTTCCAAGAAGGATAGTAACTTGACGACTTGCTTCGGATCGACGCGATAACTGGTTCCCTTGCCTTCGTAGAATCCGTACCGCTCGATCATCATGGGTACAAGCAGCGAATACCGAATCCACTCCCCGTTGTCTAAGTTTTCTAGTCCAACGTCATCACTGGCCTTGGTGCCGTCGTTAAAAGGAGATTCCTGAAAGCCATCGAATTGAATGAGCTTCGCTCGGAATCGAGTCCCACGGTAAACGAACGGTTCGGATTCTGCCCGCGAAACGGCGGAAAGCACGCGCAAATGACGGGCAATTTCCTGGTGCGTCAATCCTGCTTTCACGACCCAGTCGTTGTCCGCAGCCATGATTTCCAACAACCGTTCCTTGTCGCCAAGAAATCCTGCCTTCGAGAGTTTCCCCGGCCTCATTGAACTCTCGAGATCGGCGATCTTGATTCCATTGATCTCCTTGAGAGCTCGGATCGCTTCAGTTGTATTCATCCCGCCGACAATGAAGCCGGTCTTGGGATCCGTCTTGGGCTCGACGGCTGATAGACGCTGATGATTTGCGAAGAGATCCGTGTAGTCATGCAGCTTGGAATCGTCGTCGCCTCGCGCCGTTACGCAGAGAAGACAGAGACCGATGGCGAAGAAAGTGGGAAGCGCTGTTGCGTTACGCTGGGTAGCTTGACGTTGCATTGGTCGCATTTCTTTCCTGTATGAATCTGTTGTTGATGTGCGCGACGATCGATCTGCATGATGGTCGGGTGTTGAGCCCACCTAGCCGCAATCACGGTTTGCTGATTCTGCGGTCAATGTGGCCCTACTTTCTTACTAGCTTGATTTTTGCGACCTTCAACATGACTGGTTTCTCTCCTTCTCGGGGCCCGTCATAAAAGCTGGCCCAGATGTGCCCGTCATACTCAGCCATGCCCACCGGTTGTCTGATGCCGCCGGTCGGAAATCGTAGAAGCTCGGTCAATTTACCCGTCGAGGGGTCAATCTGACAAAGCGCGCTATGGGCTTCGTCACCTTCGATGAATACGGAAGAGACAATACTCGCGTCTTTCAGAACTAAGAGGTTGGGATGACCGAATTTCAGGTTGGTTTGCGTCCACGTCCACTCTGTATAAGGAGCCTTCGAAACTCCGATGCTCCCCGTGGCGTACTTTCCGCTCGGGATCAACCAGCGGCGCACCTTATCGAAGTTGTAGGTCTTGAAGCTGAGCATGCAGAACGCTCGGTCCTTGGTAACCACAAGCTGCGATTCGCGTGGCCCTGTTAGGGTATGTGAGTTGTGAGAGAGCTCGTAGACTGTTTTCGGTGCTGAGTCTTCGCCGGCAGATTCAAGTCGGAACAACTCGAACTTTTCTCCACAACTTGAGCTTTCATCCGAAACGCAATACGCTCGGTCGTTTTGCCAGTGAATTCGGCTGTACGACCTGCTTAGTTTGATATCGAGTTCCTCTCGCCAGTCGGCGCCGTCGTCTGTCGACCACACGATCGTCTTTTCGGACGCGCGGCCCGTCACGCAGAGTCGTCCTGATGGCATTGTGGAGAACCAGACGGGCCTACCTGAGTAGTGAGTCGAATGAGTGACGTCGGGGCGCCGTTCTTCGATCTCGGAACGAAGTGTCGTGGCTAATTTCCAATCGCGACCATCGGCGGATTGCAGAATGTGAATCGCATTCTGACGTTCGCGGGTTGGTTTAGCGAACGCCATGAAAAAGTGGCCTTTATAGCGGACGATGTCTGTATCTGTTTGGAGTTCAGCGCGCGGCCCGACGGTGCTGATTGAGATAATCTCCGCATTCGTTGCGTTCGCCTGCGGCGTTTTCTCATCCTCGTTCGATTTGCGTTCGGTGGCCCGCTTTGCACTTGAGGCGGATCTCAGCTTCGGCAATGCATCGAGCGCCTTTCGCCCTTGCTCTGTGAACTGCTTCGACGCGATCGAAAGTTCGCGCAGGTTATGGCCATGCTTGGCAATGGACCTCAGTGATTTGTCAGTGAAGGCGTTCGAGTTCAGCAGCAAGGTTTCCAAACGCGGCAGTCGTCGCACCAACGTTTCAACGAAGTCGTCCGTAAATTGCCCACCAGCGATGCTGAGGCGCCGTAGTTGTTGGGCCTTGCACAGATACTCAACGCACTTGTCGGTGCACATGGGGCGGTCCGCACGTCCGTTGTCGGCGCGAAACTCCAGCGTGTGAAGTCGAGGCAATTCCGCGACAAAACGCAGGTCGTCGTCATGGATCCCATCTTTGCACAACCGCACGACTTCCAGGGTTTTCAGCTGGCCAAGTGGTAGTAAGTCACCTTCGATTGTGACGTACTCGCTGGCGAGACTTGGGACTCCAAATTCCATCTCAACGATGCCAGGCAGTCTTGAGAGCGACTCGAGATCATCGGTGGTCAACTCGGAGCCGTACCCAACAACAAGTCGTTTAAGATGCGAAAGCTGATGCAATTGCTGAGCTGATGAGAATTCCTCTTTCCCAGCTTTGCCGCCGTCGATTAACCGCCTTATACGTGCTTTGTTAAAGAACTCGGCGGTACGAACCTCTCCATCCTCGTCCTTTAGTAACCGATAGGCAGCGTGACTCCTGTTCGTTAGCGTCCGCGAATTGTGTTGTGGCGGCACTGGATTCGCAGCTGGTTTCTCAGGCTGTGCGTCTGGCTCGACTTGCCAAATCTCCATCTCTTTGTCGTTGCACACCCAAATCTTCGATCCAAACACTTTGCAAAGGCGGACATCTTCACCGCGCCAGAGTTCGCTTCCGTCGGCGAGTGAGTAAGCAACTGCCGGTCCGTTATGGAAAAGCACCCAGTCGCGATCCCCGAACGACACAAGGTGGTCACCTGTCTGCGTCCAAACCGGTTCCCGATCGCCGACCTTCCAACAGCTCGTCTCTTCCCGAGTTCTGACAACAAAATGAGTACGGTCAGGCGCCACGACGGCTTCGCGGATCCAGTTGTAATGGAGCAATGTGCGGACATCAGTTTTGTTGTCGCTTAGAGTCACAACGTAAAGCGTTTCTCTCTCATTCGACCTCAGGTCAGGGTTTCTTCCAACGACGAGAATATGCGACTTGTCAATCCACGCGGCCTTTTGTGCCTGCCCGTCCATTTCAATGCGACGTCGTTCTGCAAACGCTTTTCCACCCCGGATCACAAGCTCGCTGTGCCACCCGCTTTCGTCGTCGTGATCATTCTGGACTGTCAACAGCTGTTTGGAAGCCGACAGGTATGCGTAACCGGAGGCATCGTGTCTGATGTCAGCGACCACCAGATCTCCTGTCCGCGGATCCCGGATCGAAAGCCCACCGCGGGCTCGGGAGAAAAACCACTTTCCGTCGGCCGAGAAGCGCATGCTGGAGACCATGCCTGGCTGTTTGATCTCCTCCGTGATTGGCTGACGTGTTTCAATGTTCCAGAACTGCAGGTGATCCAACTGGCTGCGGGTCACCATCACTTTCCCGTCCGGACTCACTGCAGGCAGGATGGTGGTGTCCTCGCGAAGCGCATGCGGCATGTAATCGCCTGACGGCGTATGCGTGCGAGTGTTCCAGAACCTGACTCCTGTCCCCCAACTCACCTCGAAGGCCAGATTACTCTTGGGAACGAAACCGAAGTAGTGATCACCCAATGACGTGCGTCTGGGTGACTTGGCATTTAGGTCCTGTAAGACCACATCGTAGCGTCTTGTGCGAACTCTGCTGAGGCGAGTGTCCTGGTCTCCGGTTTGCACGCGGGCCAGTACGGCATTCTGGTCCAGGCTCACGGAAACGCGAGCTAACGACAGGTCCTCGCCCGGAGACTCCAGACTGGCCACCTTCTGGAATTTCAGCGAGATCTCCCGCTGTTGCTTCTCACCCTTCGCTTCTTCCGTCTCTGGTTCCTCTTTCGCCAAAGTGGCTGGCTGTGTTTGCGGTTTCGACTGGGGCTCTGCTGATTTTGCAATGCCCAGAATCGCGGTAACGCACATGCAGAGCAGGGCGAGAGATTTCACTGACAACCGCATCCGTTTGGGGTTCGAAATGAATTGAATTCGTTCGCGGATGCGTTTCCCTTTTTGCACCATTCCAACAAAACCAAGACACAAGCCTGACTGTGGCAGTTCGGTTTCCATCCGCAAGAGCGTCTTTCCATAGGCAACACGTCGAGCAGGCGACTCGGCGTGCAGTACGTCTTCATCGCATGCGGCTTCGCGGTCTGCTCCGGCGCGAAAGAATGCATACCAGAGCAGCGGATTGAACCAGTGCAGGGAGAGCAATCCAAACAGCAGGGTGTTCAGCAATAAATCTCCACGCCGAATGTGCATGAGTTCATGCCTCAACACAAAGTCGGACTCTTCCCGCGACAGCATTTGAAAGAAGCTCTCATTGAGCAGCAGCATCGGACGAAGCACGCCGCACACAGCTGGAGCTTTCACCTCCGGCGAGAGCCAAACTTGCGGCGGCCCGCGCAGTCCAATCTCCTTTGCCAGGGAGCGAACACGGGCAAGATCAACTTGATCAACTGAAATCGCCCGACGCCGAACTCGGCGCAGCGTTGAGGCATATGAAACCCATACGACAACGCCTAAACAAACAGCACCAAGCAGCCAGCCGGCGGCGAGTATGGTCCACCAGTCCCTCGTTTGCTGACTCGAAGCCACGCTCCTTGACAGTTCAGTTTCTCCGACGTCGCGGAATGCAATCTCCGCATCTCCGCCGGCAGGTGCTCTTGCTGCAGGATTTGCCGGCGTCAAGCTTGCGATATCCAACTCCGACGCCACGACCTCGTCAACGGGCTGAACGGCGGCAAGGTTAGTATCTGGCGGCATCGACTGTTGCTCGGATCCCAAATCGATCTCAGGTGCCATAGGCGCCGTATCCACTCGCGAAGTTGTATGGCTCTCATTGGCGATCGGCCATTCCCAATTCGGCAACAGCGGTTGGGCCGGGATCAGGATTGCCGCAAGGACTGGTGTCCAAAGTGCATACTTCCACTTCGCAGATAGTCGAGACCGCAGCAGTCGCTGCAAAAGCAGGATTACCAGCACCAGAAGCGACGCTCGCACTGAGGCAGCGAGAATCCAACTCAATATTGGAATAATTGACATGCTTGCTCACGCTTAGGATTTGAGTGATTCGTCGAGGGTTCGCTTTAGCTCCGCAACTTCTTCCGCTGTGAGGCGGCTGTTTTGAGCAAAATGCATGATGAGAGGCTTCGCCGCTCCCCCGAAGATGCGTTGGGCGAATGAATCGCTCTCAGCTTTGACGCATTTCTCGCGCGAGATAGACGGCCGAAACGTCTGCGTGCCGGACTTATTATTGCCGATCTTCAATGCCCGCTTTTTCACCAGTCGGGTGAGGAGCGTGCGCACGGTGTTTTCGGCCCAGTTGGTGGATGGACGCAGAGCTCTAGTGACCTCGGACGCTGTCTGTGGCGAGGCTTCCCAGAGCACCTCCATAACTGCCCACTCGGATTCGGAGATATTTGGCTCGTTCATGGACGATATACTACACATGTAGTGGGCTTGAGTCAACTACGCTTGTAGTGGACATTGAGAGAACGCTGTTGTGAGACACCCATTCAGACCGGTGGCTGCCGGTTGTGGTGAAGGCGCGAGTTGTCCCAAAGACTGACGTCCTCCGTTGAG
>CALDJX010000710.1 GCA_937899075.1 uncultured Planctomyces sp.
ACATTATCAGCGTTGGTTTGAGTCGATGTGGGAACGAGGCCATGACACCATGAACATATGGTTTTTCGTAGCAAGGTTCGAGATCAACGGCCCACCGCTGCGAACTGTCGATTCCGGCATGTTTGTATTCATTTGCGAGAAAGCTGATGACCTGTACGTCACGCGACGCTCTGATGTAGTCGTTTACAATTTTCCCGGGATTAATCTCGCCGTTTTCATCAAGTATCTTTTTGACGTAATCACGACAGTGCCATGTATATTGCATCAACACTTTGCACCGTTGCGACACTTTGTCTGCCGGTGAAAGTGGACGAATTCGGTATCCGAGCGAACCATCCTCATGCTCGACGGGTTCAATCAGTTCTGAAAACTGCGCGACGTCGTCGAGTGCGAACTGACGGTCCTTCAGGAAGTTCGTGAATTCTAGAAGCTTTGACATCCGGGTCTCTGCTTTCGGCGTATGACGACTTTACACCAGTGTGGGGACGGTAGAAGAAATCGCTTCGAGTTTATATTACTGAGACGAAGAAAGCCCGGTCGTTGATGACGACCGGGCTTTCTTTTGAAATCAAACTGGAACGAAGCGTTAGTCGATGTTGCGTTCGCGGATCCAGTCGGTGTGGAATTTTTCGCCGCGGGGTTTGTCGGTTCGCTCGTAGGTGTGAGCGCCGAAGTAGTCTCGCTGAGCCTGTAGCAGGTTGGCAGGGAGACTCGCTCGACGGTAGCCGTCGAAGTAAGTCAGAGCTGCGCTGAAGGCGGGAACTGGCAGGCCGAGTTGCACGGCCGTCGCCACGACGCGTCGCCATGACGGTTGAGCGGCGTTGACTTCATCTTTGAAGAAGTCGTCGAGCAGCAGGTTTTCGAGTTCCGGGTTCTTGTCGAAGGCGTTCTTGATGTCTTTCAGGAAGACCGAGCGGATGATGCAGCCGCCTCGCCACAGCAGAGCGATCGGGCCGTTGTTCAGCTTCCAGCCGAACTCTTTGGCCGCAGCGTTCAACTGCACGTAACCCTGGGCGTAGCTGACGAGCTTCGAGGCGTACAGCGCCTGACGAACGTCGTCGATGAACTGCTGACGGTCGCCTTCGAATTTTCCTTCCGGACCGGACAGGACTTCGCTGGCTCGGACTCGTTCGTCCTTCTGGGAAGAAAGGCAGCGAGCGTAAACGGCTTCGGTCACCAGCGTCGTCGGAACTCCGAGTTCCAGAGCGTGCTGGCACATCCAGCGGCCTGTTCCCTTTTGGCCGGCGGTGTCGAGAATCTTGTCGACCAGTTCGCCGTCGCCTTCTTTGTCAGCGACGGTGAAGATGTCTCGCGTGATCTCGATCAGGTAACTGTCGAGCTGACCGTCGTTCCACTCTTTGAAGACTTCGAACAGTTCCTGGTTGGTCAGACCCAGACCGTGCTTGAGGATGTAATAGGCTTCGCAGATCAGCTGCATATCGCCGTACTCGATGCCGTTGTGCACCATTTTGACATAGTGCCCGGCTCCAGCTTCGCCCACCCATTCGCAGCAGGGGATGTCGTTGTTCTCGCCGACCTTCGCGCTGATGGCCTGCAGGATGTCTTTAACAAACGGCCATGCTTCCGGGTGACCGCCGGGCATGATGCTCGGGCCTTTGAGAGCTCCTTCTTCGCCACCGGAAACTCCGGTGCCGATGAAGCGGAAACCTTGTTCGGCGAGTTCGACATGACGACGGTTGGTGTCAACGTAGTCGGCGTTACCACCGTCGATGATGATGTCGCCCTTGTCGAGCAGCGGTTTCAGCGAATCGATGACCGCGTCCGTTCCTCGACCAGCCTGAACCATGATCATGATTCGGCGAGGCGCTGCCAGGCTGTTGACGAAATCTTCCAGCGCTTCGTAACCGTGAATTCGGTCGGTAGTGCCTTCTTCGACAACGCCTTCCGGGCGATCACCCAGGCTGTTGACGAATTCGGTCATCTTCTCGGTGGTGCGGTTATAAACGGCGACGTTGAACCCTTTGTTGGCCATGTTCATGACCAGGTTCTGCCCCATGACGGCAAGGCCGATGAGGCCGATATCGTTGTTAGACATTTTGAGCTTTCTTTCAGTCCAGGCTTCCCGGCACGAGACATACGCCGAAGGCGTTACATCCAATAGCCTGGGGTCAGCCGCAACGCGGCGCCACCCCAGGGGGTTTCGGAAATGAAGGCCTACCCCGAAGGGGTTGCACAAGGGGAAGCAGTTTCGATCTGTGGAACCCTTTCAGGGTACTTGTTTGTTCGGTCGCAACCTGGGGTGGCGCCGCTTCGCGGCTGACCCCAGGCTATTGAGTTTAACGCCTTCGGCGTAGTCCTCAGAAAACCCGACACTCAGCGTTGGATTCGAGCAGAACCGCCGGCGGCGAAGTCTTCGACTTGAGACAGCGATGCCATCGTGGTGTCGCCAGGGAAGGTCGTCAGCAATGCTCCGTGAGCCCAGCCGAGTCGCAGAGCTTCTTCCGGGGACTTGCCGCTGAGCAGGCCGTAGATCAAACCCGAAGCAAATCCGTCTCCACCGCCAACGCGATCGAGCACGTCGAGCGAAGCTTGAGGAGCCTGGAAAGTTTCGCCTTCCAACCACAGCACGGCACTCCAGTTGTGACGGTTGGTGGTGACGACTTCTCGAAGCGTTGTGGCGACGGCTTTGACGTTCGGCAGTTCTTTAGCAACGCCTTCCATCATGCCGAAGAAGGCACTCGGATCAAGCTTGCCTTTGGATTCGACGTCCTGACCTTTGATGCCCAGGCCCATCTGCAGGTCTTCTTCGTTGCCGACAAGCACGTCGCAGAGTTCGACGATGTTTCGAAGTGTCGACTGGCAGGTATCCAGACCACCGGAAATCTGCCACAGCTTGGCTCGGTAGTTCAGATCGAAGCTGACGATCGCTCCGGCATCCTTCGCAGCTTTCATGCCTTCGATGATGACTTCGGGAGTCGTCGAAGAAAGTGCAGCGAAGATGCCGCCACTGTGGAACCAGCGGCAGCCGCCGGCTTCCGCGAAGATGCTCTTCCAATCGATGTCGCCGGGCTTAAGCCGAGCGGCCGCTTCGTCCGAGCGGTTGTAGAAGACGACTGGTGCGCGGACTCCGCAACCCTGATCGCTGTAAACGGTGGCCATGTTCGGGCCGTTGACGCCGTTGTGCTCGTACATCTTGTAAAACGGAGTGACGCCCATCGCCCGAACGCGTTCCTGAATCAGGTGACCGAGCGGGTAGTCGACCATGGCCGTCGCGATGCCGGTGTTCATGCCGAAGCAATCGGAGAGGTTGGCGGCACAGTTGAATTCACCACCCGAAACGTGAATCGCACACTGAGTCGCTTTGCGGAACGGAATGCGGCCCGGATCGATGCGGTTAACCATGGCTCCGAGTGCAAGAAAGTCGAGGCCACCTTCGGCGGGAATAGTCAGCATGGTGTTTCCTTTGAGAGTCTGAGTTCGTTTCGAGTTTGTGTTTCTGAGCGAACAGGTCCCTGGCGAGCGCGAGGGAAATCACGTGTTTCGCGAACGGAATCCGCACGCGGTTAATTTGCGGTGTCGCCGACAAAGCTGCCCTGCTGGTCGGCGGCGGTGCGTCCGCGAGTTGCCAGTGAACACAACCTTCTGGCAGGCAAAGACTTAGGGGTCAGTGCGGTGTCGGCATTCGGCCAACGGGACGCGGATAAGTGGCGAATAATACAGATTCCGGATGCAATAAAAAAGTTGGCCACTGAATCAAAGGTTTGACCACGGAAGACACGGAATTACACGGAAGAAATGATGACCTTACTTCCGTGTAATTCCGTGACTTCCGTGGTCCTCAAAATCGAGTCGCCTTTGAGCAGGTACAAGCCGGACTCAGGCGGCTTCCTCGGCATCATCTTCGTCTGATTCGCCGTCGTCCTCGTCGAACCATTCCTCGTCGCCTTCTTCGTACTCATCGTCGATTTCAGACTCGTCCTCGGGCGACTCGTCCACATCGTCGCCCGTGTCCTCTTCCAGAGTTTCGTCACTGGTGTCGTCTTCGTCGAAGAGCTGCGGAGTTCCCTCGGATTCGTCATCCGGCTCTGCGATCTCCGCCGGTTCGTCGCGACGGCGAAGTGTGTCGGCCATTGGCAGGTCGTCGAGATTTCCGAAACCGTACTCTTCCAGAAACTGCCGCGTCGTTCCATAAAGATACGGCCGACCGAGGGAGTCGTCTTCTCCGGTGATGCGGATCAGGCCTCGATCCATTAACTGTCGCAGCATCTCCGAAGCCTGGACTCCTCGGATCCTGTCAACGTCCGCGCGAGTTACCGGCTGGCGGTAAGCGACGATCGAAAGGGTTTCGAGCATTGGCGGCGAAAGTTTTGCTCGAGCCTGGCGATTGTGGAGCCGATCAAGCCACATTGCGAACTGC
This sequence comes from uncultured Planctomyces sp., assembly GCA_937899075.1. Taxonomy (GTDB): domain Bacteria; phylum Planctomycetota; class Planctomycetia; order Planctomycetales; family Planctomycetaceae; genus JABMPE01. The sequence continues at coordinate 4,379 of CALDJX010000710.1, forward strand.
GGGCGAGTCATCATACGAACGCCGCTCGCGACTTTCTCGATGCGAAAAGCCGCGCCACCTCGATCAAGTTTCTGGTTGAGTTCCTGGACGAGCTCGCGAGCTTCCGCAGCGTCGGCCAGCGTCGCAAACTGAGAAAGCTTACGAAACGACAACGCTCCGTCAGCCACTAACAGAACTGCTTCCAACCGAGCGAGCTTGCGGCTTCGACGAGTTGGATGATCACTCTGTCCGTCGCTGGAAGATCCACCGGACACATTGTCTGAAGATCGAATCTGGAACGACCACTGCCAGCCGGACGCTCCGGTCTGGTTGGAATAAGCTGCCAGGTAACCGGTTTCCGGAGACAATCGAGCTGAGGCATTGTGTCCGAGTTGTCCACGTTGCACAGCACCCGTCGCCGCTGGCCACTGGCTTGAGCCTGTCATTGATGCAGGTTCCAGTTTTCGACCTGTGCGAGCACGTCGGCTACCGCAACCAATGGGTCGACCGATTCCGCTTCGAAGCGTCGCGAGATGCGAGGATCGTCGACCGAAGTCACAAGGCAGATAAACTGGTAACCGTTCTGACCGGCGTTCGGAATCAATCGGAAAGTGCGAATGCCAAGCTCGTTCAATCGATCGACGGCTTGCTCCCAGGTCAAGGTTTCGACTTGTGCTGGCTGTGTCGAACGAGACTCGGTTGCGTTCGCGTGGTCACTGCTCGTCAGCCTTGAATAACGCCCTGCCAATCCGCCATCGCCGGTAACTTCGTCGGAAGATGTGTCAGAGAACGCGGAGGAAGATCCGTCAGACGTTCGCAAGTTGCTGGTTTGTGAAAAAGCAGTCTCCGACGGTATGGCTGCCTGCCCGGAAAACGATGGAGCGTTGCGTGGTGAGGCGGCGGCTTCGCCCCGACTCTGCAAAGTCGCAGCCATTGGTTTTGTGTTTCGAACACGGTTGTGAGGCGACGTCCCTGTAGAAGTTGTACGAAGACTGACTTCAGTCCTGGCGTTCGGTGACAACCCGCTGCCGCGTGAACTGTCGAGGGGATCTCGCCATGCAAGCCGGCGGCGTTCCAGTTCATTCGAAGAAGCGTTCGCAACAACGTCGCCTGAACTCGTCCTGCGTGGCTGATCGCTCGTGTCAAACGGCTGGAACAGATCGATCGATGAGAGCCTGATTGTCGACAGGTTCCGCATGAGCAAGGCATCGGACAGGCCGACGCGGCGTTCGAGCATTTGCCCGGAAGCCGTCGCTTCTGGCGTCCCCGCCGAGGGCGAAGCGGACACCGGAAAGAACTGTGGAATTCCAAAAATGGCCATCATCGGCACGGCTGTCATTGGAATCAGCATGAGCAAAGTCTTGAACAGACTCTGGATACGACGCATTCCGCCTCCCTGTGGAATCTCGCATGGTCACTCGCCCGGGCTTCTGTTTCACCGTTGTCCCTCCCTGAACAACAATGCCGAACGATCCGAAGATGATAGGTGACATCGCGAAAACGCCACAATTCCAGTTCCGTGATCCGTCGAGAAGCCCATCAAACACGTAATTGTTAAGGCGCGGCCTGCGATTTCAGTGCGGGTTGATCGCGAACTGACCCAGTCCTACACTGAAGTTTCTGTTTGATTCTGATGCGATACCGGCTGTGAATTTCGTGCGGCCCAGCAGATAATTCAGTCTGAAACAGGCTGAACTCCGCGTTTTCTGATACCTGCGACATTTTGAACTTTTGACGTGTCGCCGGGTCAAACAACTCATTGCCCCAGGATGTGCTGCCATGACTTCTCTACTGTCACGCCCCAACGCGTTTGTCGGCTCGGCATCGCGAAAACTACAGGTTGTCGTGGCCGCTCTCGCGGTGATGGCTTTCGGCTTGAGCATCAGCGTCGTGGTAGCGCAGGACGATGCGAAAAAAGAAGAAGGAGTTCCGGGGGTCGTCGCGTCCGCCGACGGCTGGGACATTCACTACACCTACTGGGAATCCCCCATGGGCAAAGAAGCTCCGGTCGTCATCCTGCTTCACGGAAAGGGGCAGGCTCGTCTGATCTGGAAGGCTCTGCCTCTGGCGAAAGAGCTGGCCAAAAAGCAGTTCGCAGTGATCGCCGTCGACCTCCGAAAGCACGGCGAGTCGAAGGCTGCCGAGAACGCATCCGTCCAGGCGAAAAGCGACAAGCTCAGCAAGTTCGACTACGAGGGAATGGTGCTCGGCGATCTGGAAGCGATCAAAAAATTCATTTATGCCGAGCATCAGGCACAGCGATTGAACATGCGGAAAGTCGGCGTCGTCGCCACCGACATGAGTACCGCCATCGCGTTGAACTGGGCACAGGTCGACTGGTCGAAGAAGCCTTTCGACGATGCACCCACACTTGCAGCGAGAACTCCGCGGGGCCAGGACGTCCAGGCTCTGGTGCTCGTTTCGCCCGTCGATTCGCTGAGCGGTGTAGGCACGATCAATGCGACACGCTTCCTTCGCGCCACGGGAATTTCAGTTCTGCTGCTGTCTTCAAAGAAGGTCTCGTCAGAAACCCGAACGGCCACAAAGATGTACTCACAGCTTGGCGGTTCGCAGCAGGACGAACAGGACAAACGCATCTACAACATCGGCTCTGACCTCAAGCTGTCCGGATCCAACCTGCTCGCTCGCCAGCCCGCACTTCAGGCTGGAATCCAGAAGTTCCTTGAAGATCACGTCATGAAGCAAGTCGCTCCCTGGAAGGATCGAGAGTCTCGTCTGAAGTAAACAGCCTTCACGTCAACGTGCTCTGGCAATTTCGCAAAGTTGTCAGCATGCGCGAGCGACACTGACCAACGCCAAACATTGGAAAGGAGTCCAGTCGATGAGCGATGCTGTAGCGATCGTACTCGCCGCCGGAAAAGGCACTCGGATGAAATCCGACCTGCCGAAAGTGCTGCACGAAGTCTGTGGCCAGTCAATGGTCGAACACGTCTTTGACGCAGTCCGCGGCGCAGGAGTCACACGGATCATTTGCGTCATCGGTCACAAAGCTGACCTGATGCGAGAAAAACTCGGCCACCACACTGACGTCGAGTTTGTTCTGCAGGAAGAGCAGAACGGCACCGGGCACGCTGTCCAGATGGCCGCTCCGCCGATGAAAGGCTACGACGGTCCAGTCCTCGTCCTGGCCGGCGACACTCCGTTGCTTCGAGCTGAATCCCTGAAGGGACTGCTCGACGAACTGATCAGCAACCAGGCGGTCTCCGTCGTGGGCTCAGCAGTCACCGACAACAATCAGGGACTCGGGCGAATCGTGAGAGACGCCGACGGAGCTTTCACCAGCATCGTCGAAGAGAAAGACGCCACCGAGGAGCAGCGAGCGATCAAGGAGATCAACACCGGCTGTTACGCGTTTGATGCGAAGTCGCTGTTTCAGTCACTCGCCGAAGTCAAACCGCTGAATACACAAGGCGAGTACTACCTCACCGATTGCCCCGAAATTCTGCTCAAGCAGGGCAAGAAGTCGCTGGCCGCAGCGAAGCTGGACATCAACGAAGCCATGGGAGTCAACACGCAGGACCAGTTGGCCGCCGTCGCTGAAGTCATCAACTCGCGAGCCGCATCGTAGCCGCCAGCCCGTAGGTCAGGCTTTGCCTGACGAAGTCCTCGCACAGCAGGTCCACTTCACTCAAACCGGACCGTAAAACGAGAAAGGCGTCGCGAACCGAAATTCGCGACGCCTTCCTCTTTTAACAACAGACAAGTGCGGGCCAGTACTTGCGTTGCTGTCGAGGGATTTCTCTAAGCGACTGCCGTGCCAGTCTCGCTGAAAATCTCAAAACAAACGGATTGCCTTTTCGAGTGATCGCTTTTTGCGGCATTTCCTGTTCGAAAATATCGCGGCCACTCGCTGGCGGTTAGCCGTCGTGCGGTTTGGCACGTTTAGCTGACCGGTTGCAGAATGATGCACAGTCTCGGGCGTGGTTCAATTTTGAAACCAGCGACCGGCCGGCAGATCATCAAACGCTGGTGCCTCGGATAGAGCATCCGCTTTGCATCAACGGCCGCACAACCGGCTCAGCCGCCAACATCGGCAGGCATCATCAGCACGCTGTCACCGTCATTGAGTGACGTGTTCAAGTCGCGAGTAAATGCCGCTCCGTTGATATTCAACAGCCAACCCGGCGCGAGTTCGTCATTGGCAATGCAAAGCTCTGCGAGACTCGGAATCTGTTCCTGAAGCTGCGTCAGCACATCTCGCAGGCAGCCAGCGTCGAGCGTCATTTTCGCGACACCCGCCCTGCTCCGAGCAACTCCAAAGAATTCCACCTGAATCGAAGGCAAAGTCAGACCGCTCTTTGGATCAGTCCCGAATTAACTTCCCGATTTGAACCACTGAATGATTAGTTTCAGTCATTCCCGCGCAGGCGGGAACCCAGTGGAACTCGCTGCCGATTGCGAAAAAACTGGGTGCCCGCCTGCGCGGGCATGACGTGGCCAGAAATCGGGGCGTTAATCCGGGACGATTCCTTAACTTGAGAAAAGAGTTTTTATGGTGAAGTAACGGCCGATCAATCTTTGTGAGGGATAAGTCGAATCTCTCGCAGATCGATCAACGCCTGAACCGGCGAAGTCCGCGTGAACACAACCAGCCGCGATGACCCGGACGGGACTGTCACCGTGCCGACATTCCACGTCGAGTATCGATCCCAGCGGTCTGTCGATGGAACCCGGCCTTCCAGCGTCTGCCCGGCCACCGACAACACAAGCATGTTTCCGGCAGCGCTGCGGTGACAGGCAAAGTCGAATACGACGTCGAACGAGTATTCACTTTTCCCTTCGGGTAACTCCACTGTCCAGGCGGCATGATCGTTTTCGTTCAGCCAGTTGCCGAGGTTGCGAAAGTGTTCTTCGACGATCAGATTCGGACCAAACACCGCCGCCGCAGAAGCGGGCAGCACGATTGAACCGTTATCGCCTGGCCGCGCGACCGCCCGACTGTTAAACGGCAATTCCTTTGGTTTCGTGCCGGAGCGTTGCACAAAGGTGATCACGTCGGCGATGTCCTGTTTCGAAAGGTCTTTCTCCAACCCTTCGGGCATCAGCGAACGCTGCGAACTGATTAACTGATCGAGATCCCTGCGAAGCAGAACATGCTCCTTCCCGTCGGTCGAAACCAGCGTCACGCTGTTGCCGGTTTCGCTGAGCAGCATTCCCGACACAGACTTGCCGTCGCTCGTCACGGCGGTATAGCTGAGAAACTTTGCCTCGACCGCCCGGTTGGGATCGAGAATCGCCGTCAGCAAAGCTTTGCCCGTTCGATCTTTCAAAGCCGCCAGATCCGCGCCGATCGACTTCCCGATCCCACGCAGCCGATGACAGCTCGAACATCTCTTCTCAAAAACCACTCGCCCGCGAGCGTCGTCACCGCTTAGCCCCAGGGCCGATTCAAAATCCTGGACGATTGCCTGACGATCCGACGACGTCGGAACGTCAAACAGCTTCGCAGCCCGCTCGCGAATCAAAGCATCCCGGTGCGTTACCAGCCGCTCTCGCTGAGCAGCATCCAACTGATTGCCTGCTAACCGCCCTTCTCCGATCGCCTTCAGAAGCTGAAGCGTCCAGCCACTTCGATCCAGCAGCCTGTCGACAATCTGCCGTCGCATGGTTGGAGTCAGAACATCCCACCGCGACAACAGCAACTCAGGAACCCGCGAATCGTTCGACTGACCGAGTGCGTCGACTATCGCCGTCTGTATTTTCGGTGAATTCTGAGCGTTCAACTCGTTGCTTAATGCGGTTGCTCGTTCTTCGGTGAGCATTTCGCTTAGAGCCAGATAACGCATGGCGAGAACTCGTTTAGAGTCCGGTTGCGTCGAGTCCCTGGCAAGCCGAAGGACGTTTGGCCCAAAATAACCGACAAACGCATCGATCGACAACCGCCGTTCGTCGGACTGCTTTAACTGCTTTAGTCGTTTCCACGCTTCCTCATATTTCCGGATTTCCGCAATCAACTCTGTTAATGGTTCAATTGAGTCCGACCAGTTTTTTACCTGAATTTGATCGAATTCCCGTTGGACTTGATGGGCGACAACATCGAATCTCCCGAATGCCGCCGCCAGGCCAGTTAATCGGAAAACGATCCTGCGGTTCGATGTTGGATCATCGATCGTCAGTTTCCGAAGCAGAGGCTCGATATTCGATTCGTCGAGTGAGCTGAAAACAGCTGCTATCAAATCTTCGTCGTTGGATTGTTCGAGCATTGGGGCAGCGGCCCTGGCGGACGAATCAAAGTGTTTCAAAGAGTAGCCGAACTGCATTCTGACTGAATGATCCGGGTCATCGCCTAGAGCGAGGCAACTGTAGAGTGCTTTCAGCCAGTTTTCGTCGATATTCTTTCCTTGAAGGGCTTGAGCTGAGTGTGCAAAAAGACGTGCGGCGTGACGACGCACGGCAGGGTGTGAGTCAGCAATCGCTGCAGCGAATACGGCAAAGTCTGGCGATTCCTGACAAGCCACAAGCGTGCAAAGTGCCTGAAGACGCGTTGCCGGATTCGGACTCTTCAAGACTAAGTCTTTCAGGTGCTCAAGTTGAAAGTCTTCGTCGACTCGGTGCACGAGAATTCTCTGGGCGGCGTCTCTCCACCAGCCATTGCCACTTGAAAGGCGATCGGTCAGATCACTGGGAGCAATCTCGTTCCACGGCTTCGAAAACCTCTGACGTTGCGACCGTTCAGAATCGGACGCGGCGTCGGTTGACGTCGTCTTCGTATCCTCATCCGCGACGCCGCAGCAGGCGGTATTTTCGTCGCGGATGATGCGGTAGATGCGGCCCATGTTGTTGCCGGCTTGCAGGTTGAGCTTGGCCTGCCACTCGGGCGGGATCCATTCGGGATGCTCGATCACGAAGCGGTACATATCGGCAACCCAGAGCGCGCCGTCCGGGCCGGTTCGGATCATGACGGGGCGGAACCAGGAATCGCTTGACGCCAGAAATTCTGACGACTTCTCGTTGGCTGATCTTCGAGCCGTAAAGACTCCGTCCTTTTCGAAAATGATCCGACGAGAGATCAGATTGTGAACGGGTTCGCAGACGAACGCGTCGCCGGCAAACTCTTCACCCAGCAGCGAGTCGCGATAAATCATCGCGCTGCAGGCCGAGGTGAACCGGTTGGCTCGATCGTGATCGTTGAATCGTTCCAGCGTTTTGCTAATGGGAAAGACTGGTGACGCAGCTGGTGGATCAAATATCTCGCGGCGAGGATCTCCGGCGGCGGCATGAGGGTTTCTGCGGATGTACCGATCGTCGAGCGCGTAATGCCACATCGGCCGGGAATTGTTTCCACCGAACCAGTTGCCCCAATCGTCACGGCACCTGCCGAACTGGCTTTGTCCTGACACCGTATCGATTAATCCAAAGTCAGGCTGAATCCGCACGTCGCGGCCTCGGATGCTGACTGCCTGCCCCGGTCCGGTCACTTCGTGAACCGGGTCGAACGGGTCACGATCGACGAGCCGAAATCTGGACTCGTCATCAAACAACTCTCCGTCCCCTACTCGATCAACGGCTCTAACATCGCCGCCGCTGTCGCCATTCGCGACGTGCAGCCAGTTGTCCAGGCCGTAACGCAGACCGTTGACTCGATGCTGCTGGTTGCCCTCGACAAAGCCGTCGTACAGCGTTTTTCGAACGTCGGCTTTCAGGTCACCGTCCGTGTCTTCGGCGTAAAAAATCGTCGGAGCGTCAGTGACGATGACGCCGTTCCGCCAGTGATGGATGCCCGTCGGAAAGTTCAGCCCGTCCAGAAACGTCGTTGCCTTGTCGTACTTGCCGTCGCCGTCGACGTCTTCCAGGACTCGAACTTCGCCGCCGGAAGCAGGCTTGCCTTCGTCATCGGTCGCACCGTTCGGGTAGCCGCCCATCTGGACTACCCACAACCGCCCCTGAACATCCCATTCGAACGCGACCGGATCCTGAATCAACGGTTCGGCCGCGACGAGTTCCGCCTTCAGTCCCGGTGAAAGTTGAATCGTTGCGAGAGATTCTTCGGGCAACTTCGAAAGTGGAAACGCGTCAGCACTGGCATCGGGATCAGGCTTCTTTAACGGCGAGACCGCCCCCTGCTCAATTCGCAATGGCTGGAGCAGTTTCTCAATCGAAACTCGATGAATCATGTCCGGCAGGTCGGCGGTGAACTCGTTCTGCCAGCAAAGGTGTCCGGCGTGAAAAAAGAAACCGTTGTCGCTGCCGTCCTCTCGAATCATCGTTGGCAACGATTTTGTGGATTTTCGTTCGACATTCAGCAGCGGTCGCGTCCAACCCCGTTCGAAGTCTTCGAACAATGCGACTGTCGTTCCGCTCGACGTTGACGCGATCAGATCATCGTTACCATCGCCATCCAGATCGTGGAACCGAAACAGCTCCGGATTAATGCCGGCCGCCGGGACGACTGATCCATCGGGCCAGGCAAACGGCATTTGCCGCCACGTCGGTGGTCCGGTTGGTTTTTTCACAGGACTGCCGGGACGAACTTGTGCAACCAGCGTCATAGGCTGAAACAGTTGCACGTCAGTTTTCGCTGGAGAACTCAGTGAACCATCGATCGCCACCGCCCGCCAGGTCACGATTGCCTCACAGAGACCATCGTGATCGATATCCTGAAAACGCCACGTTCGCGTCTCCGGCGGTCGAACGACTGCAACTGCCTTATCGTCTCGCTCGATGGGCATTTCACGCACTGACTGCGAAAACCTGATGAGGTTCTGCAGATAGTCGTCATTCAGCCAATTACGACCGTCGAAATACCAGGCTCGTTCGCTGTCGGTCCCCGAATTCACTTGCAGGTTTCGGCCCGGCCCCTCCAACGTCTCGGACAGAATGCTAACGGTTCCGTCGTTACGCACTTGCGTAAAGTAAGTTCCACTGCCAATCCGAACTGGGAACGTCGACTCGGCCCATGTATTCGATAGCGGTCTCCAGATGCGAGTGATCCGTCGCGCCGCGGTTCCGCAGGCAACGTCCATGAATCCGTCGCTGTTGACGTCGAGCAGCCTTACTCCGTTGTCGCTGCCGTCGGCCTTTCGTAATGCCTGTCCGGCCAGCAGGTTTTCGTTGAGTCGGTCGTGAGCTTCTCGGAAGTTCAGAAACTTCACTTTCTTCCCGTGCTTCGCGACGGCGTGGTCGATCAACTCGACGACCTGTTCGGCCTTGATCCAGCCGTACGGGTGAAACACGAGATTGAAAACGCCCTTCTTCATCACGGTGATGTCGAGGGCCGTCTTCATGTCCTCGACAGTTTTCGGATTGTTCGGCTGTTGCAGAAACTGAGCTTCCCAATCGCTCGGCACCATGCAGGGAAACTCCCAGCACAGATCATTGATCACGTACGGGTAAGGATAATTCTCGATCCAGTTGACGAAGTTGTCCTGCGCGATGCCGTTTCGCTTGAGCCCCTTGGGAAGGTACTTGCGAAATTTCTCGCTACCGTCGGCGTCGGTCAAAAGTTCTTTTGGGATCTCGGGATCAGCCGACGTGTACATGCTGAAAACTGATGACGACAGGCTGAGATAGTTTCCCTGCTCCGTCGTCCGGTTGAAGATCTCGGAGAAGAACCGCGGACTCACGGTGTTCAGCGAGTCGCAGCACGGCGTCCTGAAGGCGACCGGCTTGTTACCCGGAATCTGTCCGAGCAGATCAACGCAACGATCGTAGGTGCTCTTCGCACGGCTGAGAGCTGAGGGTCGAGAGTCGAGGGCAGGAGCTGCCGCTCCGTTTCCGGATCGGTTGTTGTCGCCCTTGTCCCTCGACCCTTGCCCCTCGTCCTTCGTACCGCCCTGCAGAATCGGGCACGGATGGTCAACCGTGTGAACCTCGATGCTCAGCCCTTCGTCGAGCCACGTCTGAAGCTGCGGATCGTCCGGCTTCACATTGCACGTCATGATGCTAACCGGAGCTCGGCCGTCGATCTGCTTTAAGCGTTGCAGAATCGGCCGCAAGTACGCCTCATACTTCGCCGTGTCGCGCATGTCGTCAATGGCCAACACGACGACCGCGTCAACGCCTTCCTCGCCCACCCACTGCGGAGTAGTCAGCTTCGGAAAGTTCGTGTGCGGGTACCACGGATTGTTGTCGTGAAGGTAGCTGAGATCGGCAGCGGCCAGCGTCAACTGAAAACTCAACAGCGCAGCAACGGTCGTAAACAGACGAAACATCAGCCTGCCTCCGCTCAAGACATCGCCGGCCATCGACACCAACAGCGACGAACCGGCGGAACAGGACTCGCGAAACTACGCGAGGTAAGAATCGAACACGCGAACCCGCTTCCAGTTGGCTTTGTTTTCTTCGATGAACGCCAGGTGCCGTTCGTGGACCTGGTAAACGTCGTGAGCGGCTTTATTTTCGAACACAACGTGCAGCGAGACGCTGTAGTCGTGGTCGTTGACCGGTCGAGTGAACTCGTCGCCGACGATTCCAACGGAGAAGTAAACCGTGCCGTCGTGCCCGGACAGATATTTCTTTGCCGCTTCGCACAGTGCCTGGCGAGCCTCGGCCGAGTCGTCGATCAGGTCAAAGCAAACGATATGAGCAAGCTGGCGATCTGAGTTGTCAGTCATTGGTTCCTCTGAATTCTCTTCCAAAGTTCAAACGTGGATGTTTTCAGGCCATTGATCCAGCCTGTTTCGCAGCTTTGATGCCGCCAAGCGGTATGTTGAACGTCCTTCCGTCGCAGGGCAAGCGGCTCGGCAGCGAGCAGAACTTCCCACAACTTGTTCCAGCCCGGTGCGAGGGTATACTCGCCGCTTTCTCACACACGCTGGCTCGCTTTCGGGGCGGAAGCTGGCGTCGAACACTCAAATCTCTGCCGGAAAGAAACCGCCGTGCTCGTTGAAATGGAGCTGTCGCGGATCATCATCAGCGAAATTAACGACCAGCAGGTTGTCTACCTGCGGGAAGTCAGCGGCGAGCGTTCGTTTCCGATTCTGATCGGGATCTTCGAGGCGACCAGTATCAATCGCCGATTGACCGCTCCGCCGCCACCGCGCCCGCTGACTCACGACCTTCTAAAAAGCGTGATCACCGAACTCGGCGCGGAGCTGCAGGACATCGTCGTCACCAGCATGGTCGACCACACTTACTACGCGGTGTTGCGAGTCAAAACTGCCGATGGGGAGATGGTCGAAGTCGACAGTCGACCGAGCGACGCGATCGCTCTGGCCGTTCACCACGATCCTGTGCTGCCGATCTTTGTCGACGATTCCGTGCTGGAAACCGTCGCCTGAGCGACTCCACTTTCGACGCGAAGCGTTTTGCGAATCCTTTGAGGAAGCAGCGAAAAATGATCCTCGAAGGCATCGTCACCACTCAGAACTCAGCCGGCGATGTGAACGTTGCACCGATGGGGCCGATCGTCGACGAGTCGATGGAGTCCTTCGTTCTGCGTCCCTTCCAGACGTCGACAACTTATCAGAATCTGAAGGGGCACCCGTTCGGTGTGCTCCACGTTGTCGACGACGTCCTGCAGCTGGCAAAAGCGGCGATCAGTCGACTGGAAGAAGCTCCTGAAACTTTCCAGGCGATCACGATCCCTGGCCAGGTGCTGACGTCAGCGTGCCGGTGGTACGAATTCAAAGTCGAAACTCTGGACGACACGGACGAACGAACGAGAATCGAAGCGCGAGTCGTTCACGCTGGCCGGCTGCGAGACTTCTTTGGTTTCAATCGAGCGAAGCACGCGGTACTCGAAGCAGCCATTCTGGCGACTCGAATTCACATCCTTCCCGCCGATCAAATCCTCGCTCAGATCGACGCGCTCCGGTCACCCGTCGAGAAAACTGCCGGTCCGAATGAGCGTGCGGCATTCCAGCTTGTCGATGACTACGTCCAGGCCTCGCTCAACGGAGGGGAAGGACGATGACCAACGGTCGACGAGTCACGGTGTCAACGGGTTCGCGACTGCACTTCGGATTGCTGACTCACCGTCCGAAATCGGGTCGAGAATTCGGTGGACTGGGCGTGATGATCGACTCGCCCGGCTGGACTGTTGCCGCGTCGGCGAGCGACTCATCGTCGGATTCAACTGAGGATCGGATCGTGGTCGCCGATTCGGCAACCGCTGCCAATCCCGAAGCGGAACGACGGGTTCGCTCGTTCATCAAACGACTTCGCCGAAATCACGATGCCAGCATTCCGTCGCTCGACATCAACGTGTCCAAAGCGATTCCTTCTCATCGTGGACTCGGCTCCGGAACTCAATTGGCGTTGGCTGCCGCTCGTGCCGTCAACGCCTGCCTTAATGATGACCCAGTTTCAGTATCCGGCCTCGCTGAAATGACCGGGCGAGGTTTGCGATCTGCCGTTGGGACCTGGGGATTTGAGTCAGGCGGACTGATCCTTGACGGTGGGAAGCTCGAATCCGATTCCGTTGGCTCGCTGGCAGCTCGATTGGATTTCCCAAAGGATTGGCGATTCGTGTTGTTCTTCCCACAAAGTTTTTCCGGCCTGTCGGGAGACGACGAGGTCACCGCGTTCCGAGACCTGCCGGGAATGCCGCAATCGACGACTGAAGCACTCTGTCGATTAACGGTTATGGAGATCCTTCCCGCCGTTCAGGATCGGGACTTCGAGAAAGTCTCCGCAGCGTTCGAGGAGTACGGCCATCGAGCCGGCGAATACTTCGCGCCCGCGCAAGGCGGAGTCTTTATCGATCCTCGAATGGAAGACTTCGGCCGCCTGCTGGCTGAAAACGGAATCGAAGGATTTGCTCAAACGTCGTGGGGGCCGACCTGTGCGGCGCTGTGTCGCGATGACGAAATGGCTCAGCAAGCGGTTGAAATCGTTAAGTCCTCAGCAGAAGGCTGTCACTATCAGTTCGCGATTGCGCACCCCTTGAACTGCGGGGCAACGGTCGAGATCAGCGAATCCACTGGCGACTAATTACTGCCAGTAGTTGCGGTCGAGCGTTCGATAGTTGATTGCCTCGCTGAGATGTATTGCCGAAATCTGATCGGCGTTTTCGAGATCGGCGATCGTGCGGCTAACTCGCAGAATCTTGTCGTGGGCACGCGCTGAGAGTCCCATTTCTTCCATCGCTGTCTTGAGTAGATTTTCGGCGTCGGCTTCGAGTTTGCAGTACGTCCGAATCTGCTTCGGAGACATCCGCCCGTTGACCATCGCCGGCTGACCTTCGAAACGACGAGTCTGCATTTCTCGCGCGACGATCACGTCGTCCCGCATTTTCGCGCTGTCGGTTCCGGATGTCTTGTTCGACAGTTCGCGGAAAGGCACGTTGGGCACTTCGACGTGAATGTCGATGCGGTCAAGCAACGGCCCGCTGATCCGACCTATGTACCGCTCAACCTGCATCGGGCTGCAATTGCAGCCGCGTTTGGGATCTCCTCTGAATCCGCAAGGGCAGGGATTCATCGCAGCAACGAGCATTAAGTTTGCCGGAAACGTCATGCTGCCCA
>CALDJX010000711.1 GCA_937899075.1 uncultured Planctomyces sp.
CTGCGATTCAGAGTTCGTCACCCGAGGAAAGGCGGTGGCACATGTTCCCAATCAAGACAATCCGAATCCGCAGCTACGAGATGGGTCTGCGCTTTCACGACGGAGAGTTCCGCGGTCTGCTCGCTGAGGGTAAGCACCGGCTGTTCGATCCACTGTGCAAGTCGCATGTAGGTGTCGTGTCACGGCGTGATCCGTGGCTGCAGCACGAGAAGCTGGACGTCATCGTGAAGTCCGGAGCGTTGACGGATCGCGCCATCGTCGTGGACCTCAAGGACCACGAGCGTGGACTGGTCTCGATCGAAGGCCGCTTCAGTCATGTTCTGCCGCCGGGCCTGTACGCGTACTGGACCGGCATAAAGGATGTGCAGGTCGAGGTCATCGATGCGCGGAACGTCCGCTTCGAGCACAGCGATCTGCGAGTCATCACGCGGTCGCCGATGGTCGGACAGGTTCTCGACATCTGCACGGTCAACCGGCAGTGTGTCGGCGTCCTGTTCATCGACGGCCGCTACATCGACACGCTCGACTCGGGTCTGTACGCGTTCTGGAAAGGAGCCGGAGACGCCAAGGTCGTCGAGATCGATCTGCGCGAGACGATGTCTGACGTCAGCGGTCAGGAGATCATGACGTTGGACAAGGTCTCGCTGCGGATGAACGCGGTCGTGACGTACCGGATCGTGGATGCACGGAAGGCCGTCACGACAACCGACGATGTTCGGCAGACGCTGTACCGTGAGGTGCAGTTGGCTCTGCGGGCGGTTATCGGAGCACGTGAACTCGACTCGTTCCTGACCGACAAGGATGCGGTCGCGAGTGAGATGGAGGAACTCGTGCGGCGCCGCGCCGCGGAGCTGGGTCTGGAAGTCGCGTCGGTTGGAATCCGGGATGTGATTCTGCCGGGCGACATGAAGGACCTGATGAACAAGGTCACGGAGGCCAAGAAGGCCGCCGAGGCCAACCTCATCTCGCGGCGCGAAGAGACGGCCGCCATGCGCAGTCAGGCCAACACGGCCAAGGTGCTGGCGGACAACCCGACCCTGATGCGGCTCCGGGAACTGGAGGTCCTGGAAAGGATCGCCACGACCGGCAACCTGAACGTCATACTCGGCGAAAAGGGACTGGCCGACCGCGTCGTCAATCTGCTGTAGTCGGGAACGCCCCTGGTCTGAGTCATCGGATCAGGGGCGTTTGCTGTTTAATAACAACACCGGTCTGCAATCAGTTCAGGTTCCGAGTCCATAGATTCTTCGGATTTCGGCGGTGACGGAATCCAGTGTCTGGCCGGCAAGGCCCATGGCCTTCAGGTCAGGCGCCTCTGTCGGCATCCTTTCGAGGAATGCTGCCATATCGAGTTGAACCCGCCTCGGCACCAGCCCGGAAAATTCCGGATCGACAATGGCGAACAGCCGAAACACGTCGTTCTTGTGCTTCTTGATATTCCTTGAGTCAACGTCGCCGCCAGCTGTTTTCCGCTCAGTCAGATCGAGCCACGCCCTCGCTTTGAGCGGAATGAGGTGTTCTGCTCCGACGATCTGAACGCCGTCGATTTCGCGCTTGCCGGACATCAGAAACGTATAGTAGTCATCATCGAGAAGTATCGCGGACAGGCTCGAAACTTCGTCGCCGAACGGGATCGGAGTCAGCACGCTTCCTTCGGCGGGCGTGAGCGTGTCGAGTGTGCGGGAGAACAATTCCAGCATGAACGGGAAGCCGTCCGTTTGGGGTTTCGTGAACCGGTAGAGCTGTCGTTTGCCGGCCGCCTGCTCCTGATTCTCGTACCGGCCTTCGCGCACGAACTGCCAGAATGCCTTTGCAAAGTCGGCGTCCAGCACTTCAACACACAGGACGATGTCCAGGTCCTTCGTGGCACGGAAGTCGATCCCGACACTCTGCATCGCGACAGTGCAGGCAGCACCGCCGATCAGCACGTACTGGTCGGCGAAATCGGCGAAGCGGGCTTTGAACAGGTCCAGTCCCTCTACCACGGAATGCCCTCCATCATCTCCTCCAGTGAGGCTTGTACCCGCTCGTCGTCGTTGTCTCGCAGGGAGAGGTAGAGCGACAGACGGTCCACCTCGCGACGCGTAGTGAGCAATTTCGGTTCGTAACTCCAGAGTTCAACGTCCACGCCATCCGGATCGCTGGCGACGACTGGTTCCTCGTGGAATTCCTGCTCCAGGCTTTTCCATTGCTTTGTCGTCGCAGCGATGACCGGCACCGGTGGCGGCGCCAACATCGAATACGTCGCGAGCGCAGACAGGCCCGCAGTCAGCCAGTGCGGTTCACGACGGCGTGTATCGTGATGCGTGCGAATATGCTTGCGCTGTTTAACCGGGCTCCGCAACAATGGCAGCGCTTTCTGCCACAGCTCCAGCCGGGTCAATCCCAGCGTCAGACGGCGCTCTCGTCCCTGCATTTCGATACGCCCCAGTTCTTCGGCTTCCAGCTCATTGAAGACGCGAGTCATCGACATCTTCGTGTAGCCCAGACGCCGGGCCAGTTCGGCCGGTGTGTGAACTTCTTCGTCCGCCTGCAGAAGCAGGTGAAGAACGGTGGCGTGAGCGGCCGGGCTGAGTATTGGTGCGGTCTGGTGCCGAGCGCGAAAGTGCTCCCGCAGGTCAATCCCGAGCATGGGTAGGTACAACTGATTGCCAGGGACGATGAACGGGACCTTCTGAACAATCAGCTGCTTCCGTTCGTACGCGGCGAGCTGGTCACGGACGTAGATGATCTCTCCGTCCCATTTGGATCGCACCTGCTCGATGCGCTTGCGGACGGTGGCCGGGGAGCGTGCCTCGTTCCCGCCATCAGACATCAGCAGGCAGGGAACAGCCAGTACGTCGACCTCGTAGAACGTGTAACCGTCTCGCAGAAATACGGGCAATCGCCGGCTACCGGACCACCTGGCCGGCGAGACCGCGATCCCCAGTGTCTCGTTGAGATAATCGCGGATTTTGTCGGAGATGGCGGCCACGACGACTCCAGTAACATACGAAGTACACAGTAACCTACTTCGAGTTACCGTGTACTTCAAGCGTTACCGTCTATAAGGGGCCGCTTCGATCGCAATCAGGTTCCTGTGGTGATCGTTATTCCGATCGTTACTCATGTCCGTCTTTCAGTAGGCGTCGGAAACGTTACTGTGCTGGCCTGCCATGAGTTTCCGGGAGGTCAGACAAGAATCAAACCGTAGAAGCCCGAGACACTGCCATCGATCGCATCGGCGACGTCGGCCATCCCGGCCGCAGCAAGTCGATGCCGCAGCCTCTTCGCGACTCCACGGATGGCTGAACCTTCCCGCGGATCGTCCCAGACGGAGTCCAGCAGATCGACGTGCGGCACATACTGGTTCGGCGATCGAGCAAGTCGTTCAAAGAACTACACCACGCGAGTGCAGGCCCTGTCGGACGAAGCCTGAATTCGTCATATCCTCGACGGCCAACACCCACAGCCGCCCAGAAAACCCACTACATGAGCCCTGAGTTACTTCGATGTCGCTGCTTTTCGACGCTTCCGTGTGGCGGCAGCTACTGCCTGACGCACGCGATCGGCATGCTCTTCTATCGCCGTCAGCTTTCGAGCCACTCCGCGAAGTGCATCTCGGTCAGCGTCGGTCGCTTTCGCGAGCAGGTCATCAATCCGTCGTCGCGGCTCATCATCGCTACCGACGGTGGCCAGCAAGCTCGCAAGTTGACGTTCAATCTCTTCCGACTTCCGGATCAGCTCTGGTATTGAACTAAACTTGAACCTCGGGCCAGCACGTCTTCCCGTCACACGTAACTGGTCCCTTCGGTCCCGCTGTATCTGCTCCCGCAACTCGTCAACGGTCCAACATCCACGAACAGCCCGCTTTTGCAATTTCAGGCGAGCCTTCCTGTCGTCCCGGTACACCAGCAGTTCCCGGACATGTGCCCATCGAAGCGGATTCCCGTCGGCATCGCGGTCGGCACACAGGGCTTCCAGCTCATCAGCGTTGTAATAGCGAGCGAACGCCTGAGTCTTGTAGAGCTGGTCTTTCGAGACCTTGAACAGGTCGATCAGCTCCGCTTCGGAATGACCACTGCCATGCTCCTGAATGTCGACACCGCGCTGATGATACTCCCGCAGTTTGTCGGCCAGAGCGTCTCCCTTCGGAAGACCCACAGAAGACTCGATGAGAAGTTTGGCCGCTTTTCTGTGCCTCGAAAGTCTCGCCATCAGTTGCCCCGCTCGATCCAATCCTTACGTGCATAGGTCGCCGAAGCAGGGAGTCTCCAGAGCGAGCCTGGGATTCGCAATGAGCCGACCGAAGGGCAAAGCCAGTGCATGGGCAGAGAACTGCTTGGAAGCGACTTCGCGGCCACCCAGAAGCGTTGAGGTAGATCGCAGGACGGGAACTCTCCAGACGATTTCGGATCGTGGCCACAGGAGCATCTGGAGTGCGCATCAGAGACGCAGATCAGCCCCATTTGGCCAGCTCGTGAAGCTGGATTTGGCCGTCCTCGTTGTCCCAAAGGTATCTCCGAAGGTATCACCGCCGAAAAACCAAAAAGGTATCACGCAATAACCCCTCGCAAGTCGTTGACCTGCAAGGGGTTAGGAGTGGGCGATGAGGGGCTCGAACCCCCGACATCCACGGTGTAAACGGGTTGGTGTTGATGGCCAAATTTGGGTCTAGTGGGCGTTAAGACGAGACTGTAGTACGACTTGTGCCATCGTTCAATACCACCCAATTGTCATCAATTTAGACGCTTAAAGTACGGTACAAGCACGGTTATGCGGTACAAAAGCGGTACTGCTATCGGGAGTGCTCCAACGATCTACCGTCCGCATCGGATCGTCAAGATTACCAGTTGTGTGACCGATAACACGACGAGAAACAGCACCCGTCGGACTGAATACCAGGAAGTACGCACGATGGCCGAGAAGAAGGCTGCAAGAACGTTCGGAATCGCTCGGGGACGGGACGTGGGAGAGGAGCTGCGCAGGTACTACGAAACCGGGCGGCAGATCAGAGAAGCTGTCGGCTGTGGCCGTAAGGCTGGCGACAAAGTACGAGTCGATGGCGCGACTCGTGTAAGGCTGATGAAGGAGCACGGAATTTCGCGTGACCAGTTTTACAAGATGCTGGATTTCGCGTGCCTGTATACCAGGAAGGAATTCGACGCTCTCCGCAGTCGCAGCAATCACGACACC
>CALDJX010000712.1 GCA_937899075.1 uncultured Planctomyces sp.
CGTGTGTTCGACGGATCGGCGAGTGCTGTCATGCTCGAACTGTTTGAATCGTCTGACGTCGACTCCGAAGAACTGGCTGCCATCCGTAAGATCATCTCGCGAAAGGCTCGCGAGCTGAACCAGTAGTCCCGCAATGGTTCGACCGTCCAACTCCGGAGACGCACTCATGGTGGCACTTTCATTTTCGCAACTCGCCGATATCGCCTACCCGATTGCCTGGCAGCTTACTCTGACACTGCTGCACGTTCTGTGGATCGGTGTGGCGGTTGCCGCGCTGGTTGCGGTCGCAGACCGTGCTTTTGCAGGAGGGCCACGCGAGGCTAAGTCTCCGACCGATGATTCGGCGAATGCTCCGCTTCGGTACTGGTTGAATATGACTGCGTTGTTTGTCGTGGCGACCGCCTTGCCAGTCACGTTTGTCGTGGTTCGAGCGACGGACTCGCGTTTTGACCAGCCGATCGCCAACGCTGCTTCGAGTTTGCTGAACGATCTTTCGTCGTCGAGTGACTCAACTCCGGTTGCAAATCCAGACGCGACGGCACAACGAATCAAAAGTGGTACTGACCGATCTCGCGAGGTTGTACGCGAGGTCGTCGTTGTTTCTGGCCTCAATGAAACGTCCGAATCGACGATGGCAGGCGTTCTTGTGCAACTTCGAGCAACAGCTCCGGCAATCGCGTTTCTGTACATCGCCGGCGTTCTCGTGATGCTCGTGCGGTTGGGGGCTGCGATCTGCGGCGGGCAACGACTGACCTCACATGGTCGACCCGTTGCCGAACAATCAGTGATTCAAATCCTGTCGGCTCAGGCGGAACGATTGACGCTGAAGACTGTTCCCGCCATTGCGTACTGCGAACGGGTCGTGGTCCCCGTTGTTGTCGGAGTTGTAAAGCCGGTCATTCTGTTGCCGGCGACGATGATGTCCGGGCTTTCGTCGAGAGAACTGGCCGCTGTACTGGCTCATGAACTCGCCCACGTAAAGCGGTTCGATCATGTCCTGATTGTCATTCAACGATTTCTGGAAGCGTTGCTGTTTTTTCATCCGGCGGTGTGGTGGCTCAGTCGTCGAATTCACGATGAGCGGGAACACGCCTGCGACGACCTGGTGATCAAAGCCGGCACTGACCGACTGGATTATGCACGGTCGCTTTTACGAGTTGCGGAATTGCGTGTGCACGATGAAGTCCGATCCAGTCAGCTTGCTCAACTGGCACTCGACGGCGGACACCCTTCGAAACTGAGGCAACGCATCGAGCGGATTGTGCAAAGCAATGCCGAGCCCGGTGTCCGGCTGAAGCAAAGCCGAGCCACATTCGCCATCGTGGCGTCCGCGCTGGCGATCATCCTGTCGCTCGTTCCTGTACTGCCGGGGTTTTCGGAAAGTCCTGTCGGCGCAGCGGCCGTGCCGGCGGTTACGTCGGGCGAAAGCCTGGCAGCACAGACTTCGGAAGCAGACGCCGAGGACAAACGACAAAAGGTCGTCGAGAAGTTGCAGGCAGCAGCCGAGTTACACATCGAAGAACTGCCACTGATAGCGGCGATCAGTGCATTGGAAGAATCGAGCGGCGTCAGCTTCACCGTTGACCTGGGCGAATTCGCGCTGCGGGGAGTCGACCCTCAGACTCCGATGACACTCGACGTTGAAGGCGTCACGCTGCGATCGCTGGTGGCTCAGCTAACTAAGCAGGCGCACCTGACGTTCGAAGTTCAACAGGATGGTATTCGGATTCCCGCGACAACGCCGTCGCTGGAATTTCGACTCGTGCCGGCTACCGAAACTGTAGAAACAGACCCCCGCGATCCAGAAGAGCTGGACGGATCGGGTTTTCGCGACGGCACAGTTGCGAGAACGGACCCGGCCAAAGTCAGAACGTACGCGTGGTTCCCGATTCTTCGTCAGAAACCACCGGTCATTGAACTTCCTGATTCACTGATAGATGGCGATTTTCGGCTGGGCCTCTTGAGCGACTCAGCGGATCATGTTCTTACCGCCGACGGGTCGTGGCATGTGATGGCCGTGGACATTCAGGACGACGACTTCGGGCAACGCAACATTCGAGTGAAACTTGATCAGCTCGGCGGCTTTCATATGCAGCGTCTTTCGAAAACCAGTCTGAACCAGCAGCTGGCGATCATCGTCAACGGCGTTGTCATTTCCGCACCGAGCGTGCGAAGCGAGATCGGTCGCGACTTTGTCATCACTGGCAGTTTTTCAAATGACGAGCTGACGAGAATTGCCGACGGCATCCGCGGCGCGATGGTGCCTGCCGGCAAAGTGCTGACTTACAAGTGCGACGTCACTGATGAGAAAACTGGAGAACCGGTTGCCGGTGCGGAAGTCTTGTGGCGAGTTCGAAAGTCACCATTCAAGAGTAGCGAAGCTCCAATCTTCGAGCAGCGATTTACCACCGATTCACAAGGTCGATACACGGTCGCTTTTCCTCGCGAAGCCTTTGAGTTCGCTCAGTCGACAATCGAATTCGAAGTTCAGCACGCGGACTATCTTCCGAAGAAGAATGTCGGAACCCGGTTGACGTTGCCCGACGCTCCGAAGCCGAGCTGGTCCGATCTTCGACACCTGAAAATTCTGCGTGGCGTGCCGGTGACAGGACGGTTCGTGAATCCTGATGGCAGTCCGGCCGCGAATCTGGCGTTAATGGTTTCTCGCAGCCGCGATGCTCCCGGAGCAGGCTTTCGTGGAGACGTCATTGGTCGGTCCGACGCAGAGGGTAGCTACAGGATTGTCACAACTCCGGGCTGGCCGAAACGGATGCACTGGTTCCCGGAAAACTTCGTCAGCGACTCGGTAGCTTTGAAAAAGGCGACGGACAGCCCTGAACCAATCACTTTTGGCGATCAGGGCACGATCCGCCTGAAGAATGGACCGCGTCTGACGGGTCGAGTTGTTGATCAAGACGGAAAGCCGTTGGCCGGTGTGTTCGTCGAGGCGTTTACGGGAACGACTGTGCCGGTGCTTTACGCCGAGAGCGATGCAAACGGAAACTTCGCGTTCACGCCGTCACCTCCGGGCGAGTATGGCGTCTCGACAACGGACGGGTTCATTGATCCGCTGACAGAGACTTTCCGAGGCCGGACACTCCGAAGGCCATTTACCCGCGAGACCGTCAAGCTGCCAAAGTCCGGCGAGGCGAAACCGGTCATCATCAAACAGGCTCCATCCAACGCGGTCACAATCAAAGCGTACGACGAAGACGGCGGACCGGCGCTCAACAAACAGTTCTGGACCGGCGTCGAACCCTACCGCGACGCAACCAGCGAACCCATCGACGGCGAACCGGGTAAGTACCGGCTGTGGGCTCGCCGCGGCCGATCAGGCGCAGTCACGACTCACCTGCCACCCGAAATTGCCACTGTGTGGCAGCGAAATCCCGGTACGGATTCGGCTCCCGGAACGGAACTTCATCTTGGGAAGGTCAATCAGAACGGCGACGAAGTGGTTGTTCGGTTTCTACAAAGCGGAATCATTCGGCTGGTCGTAAAAGCTGGAGACAGGGTCGTTCCCTGGGACGCTCGTAGTTTGAGTGTGAAGTACGCACGAGCGGCAGAGTTTGCGAAGCTCGGCGTTCGTCATCCAGGATTTGTGATCACCGTTCCGAAGCAAGGCCCCGAGCACATGATTCAGCGAGTTGCTCCTGACGAAGACGTCATTATCGACGTCGGCATCAAAGGGGCACTTCGTAAGCAGCAGACAGTTCGCGTCGGGGCGGGCGAAACGAAAACTGTCACGATCGACCTTGCGAGTAAGACTGTCAGCAAACTCCCAGACGACGTCCGTCTTCGTTACGCCATAAAGTCCAAAGAGATCGCCGATGCTGAGTATGCAAGGTCACTCGCTGCAAACCGGAAAGTCACCGGCACCGTACCAGAGAGTGAACTTCGTAAACTGAAACTTGCCTGTGAGAAAGCTGCTCAGGACGTCACGGATCACACCGTCGGACCCACCGCCAGCTCTCTGTCGAACTAACCGGAAACGCCCAACAGGTTGAGGAGTACACGGAGGAGCGACTCATTTTCGCGTCAGGATCACCTGATGCGGCCCTTGCGGCTTGTTGCCAAACTCGACGTTGACTGCAAGAGTCATCCTGCCAGCGGGAAGTTTGATCGCCGCCGTGTGCCCACGCTGCTGGCCGGCCGGAATCTCAAGATTTCTGGTCAACGTTCCGGCGGTAATCGTCGCCTTTCCGGCAGGGTGATCGCCCTGAAAGATCAACTCGATCTCGTAATCGCCCGCTTCCGGAGCTTCTAGCAGCCAGACACCATTCGAGTTGCCTGCCCAGGGTTGCCCTTGGGTGTGCCGCCAATCCTGGCGAGTCAACACGCTACTCATTTCGTGTTTCGTGCCGATGACGATGCGTGGCGGCGCGAAGTTATCAGGCCGCGTTGAGCTGACGTCTTTGAACCACGCTGCGTAAGCGGTCTTCAGTCGTGAGACGATGTCAGGGTGCTGGCTGGCCAGATCGTTCGTTTGCCGTGGGTCGTCGATCAGGTTGTAGAGCTGAAGCTTCGGCGCGCCTGCAAAACTCTCTTTCCCGAAGCCACTCGGATGAACCAGTTTCCAGGGGTGTTCATGAATGGCGAAGTGATGATAGAGCTGTGGTTCGTTGCCGCGGTGCGTCTGCAGTACGACCTGGCGCTTCGGCCAGTTGCTGCTTTCACCAGTCAACAGTGGCAAGAAGCTGCGACCATCAAGTTTGTGCCCTGCCGGAACATCGACACCGCAGGCATCCAGAATCGTCGGCAACAGGTCAATGTGTGCGCTCAGAGAATCGGAACTGCTGCCGGCCTTCACTTTGGCCGGCCAATGGAACAACAGCGGCGAGCGGATGCCGCCATCGTCGACCGCGGTTTTTGTCCCGCGCATGTCACCGACAAATCTCGCACTGTTCGGACCGTTGTCGTTGAGGTAAATGACGATCGTATTTTCGCGAATCCCCAGAGCGTCAAGCTTCGTGAATAGTCGGCCCACGTTCTGATCAATGTTGGTGATCATCGCGGCGATGCGAGCGAGTTTGTCGTTTTCTTTTACCAACTGTTGGGGTCTGAGCTTTTTGACGAGAATCGGTGAGAAGTCGATCTGTCGGTACTCGTCGTATAATTCCTTGGGCACATCGTGAAACGGACCGTGAGGCGCGTTGGTGGCGATGTAGGTGAAGAAGT
>CALDJX010000713.1 GCA_937899075.1 uncultured Planctomyces sp.
CCGGCGGAAAGCCTGGCTGAAAGACGTCCCCGCCCGGTTGGAAGAGGCCGAGCAATTATGGCCGGTTTGGTTGTCCCGCGACTGGCTGCCGTATTTGAAAGCCGCCGTCACCTTGCGGGCGGGCCACACAGACGAGTTCGAAGCTCAAAGACAACACATCTGCCAGGAGTCCGGTGTGGAACGCGATTCCCTTGTCGATGCCTGCATGATGTTGGGCGCGGCACAACACATGCGCGTGCCCGCCGCCGATTTGAAGCCGCTTCGAGCCCCAGTCGACCAAGCGGTGAAAAACCTCAGTAACGTGTCCGATGAGAACTTGCTGTCCATCAGTGGGTTTTTCTGGGATTTGCATCGCACCGGGCTTCGCTATCCGGCATACCGCATGCACGGCGGAAAAATCGTCGACGAAGTGTTTGCCTGCCTTTTGGAGAACCCGAAATGGGTCCTGAACCATCAGGACGACGAACGAGTTCAGACGGCGATTTTGTTGTGTTCCGAACATCGCTGCCTGGAAGATGGCTATGAATTGAAATTGCCCGATTGGTACTCTAGACCCGCCATCAAACAACGTCCGATGTATGCGGCGGCGAAACTGAATGCGGTCTTGAAACTCCGGTCGATGTGGCGTGCCCAGGAATACCAGGAACTCGGCCATCAGGTCCGCGAGATGGCACAAACCCAACGCGATTCCTATTACAGGCACTGGTTTGCCTCGCTGGCGGATGAACTGGATGATGTGATTGCGGACCAACAGTCGTCCGGTCCTTTCGGTTTCGGCTTCAACCCCTTTTAAACTCATTTGCGACGATGAGGACGATACGTTCGACGAGGACACGTTCGACGAGAACCTGGGATTCGATCCCGATTGCAACTGCCCCGACTGCACAGCCCCGCCGGGCTTATGAAGCCTCGCGGAAATAGTTTGTCGTATTGGAGTCAACCCGTATCATGAACAGCCCAACTTCCGGCGATCCCTTTACGGTTCTAGGCTTGCCCCGCGAATCCAGTGAAGGGGAGATCCGCGTCCGGTACCTGGAATTGGTCAAGCAATTTCCTCCCGATCGGGCTCCCGACCGGTTTCGCGAGATTCACGCGGCGTTCGAAGCTGCTAAGGATCCCCTGGTGATTGCCCGGCGGCTGATCGAACCACCCGATCCCGATGAGGAACCCCCTTCCTGGGAAGCCGCGATTAATACCCAAAAGCAAATCCCGCCCAAAATGACTCCCGCCTTCCTGTTAAGCCTCGGGAACCACAAAATGGAAGCCAGGCTGGATATTCTATGAACGATTCGTCCCATAACTTGTCTTCGTCCGAGAAGACATCCTTCGAGGAGGGCCAACCACAAGGGGATGGTCCTCAGTTCGGCGTGGTGGATATCGTGGATGCCTTCACGGCGATGCGTCACGAGTGGCGCGGACAAACCAGGGAAAGCCGCGAACTCGCCGAGCAAATCCAGGCCGCGGTCGCCACGCTGCAAGACCTGGAAACGAAACTGCTCGACCGCGTGGCGGAAAAGGATCGCCCCGCCACCGATGATTCGAATGCCCTTGCCCGACTCGTTGCGGAAACCGACCATCAGTTCACGCGCGCCGTGCGGGCCATCGAGCAGGCGGAAACCCACCGCCAGCTCCGTGAAGAGGAAGAAGCCCAGGCGATGGAACGGTATTATTCGAGTTTGAGTGCCCTCGTTCGTTGGTTTGCCCGTCCGCTTTTCAACTTCCTGACCGAGCAACGCCAAGCCCGAGAGCAGAGGTCGGAGAATCCAGGCCTCGAAGGATTGAATCTCGTGCTGGCCCGGCTTCGGCGTTCGATGAAGGAACTCGGCATCGAGCGTGTCGAGACCGAGGGGCAGACGTTTGATGGGGAGACCATGAATGCCATCGGCACGATGGATTCGGCGGAGCATCCCTCCGGACATGTGGCAGAGCAGGTCTCCCCCTGCTACCGCTGGCAAGGGCAAGTCCTCCGGTTCGCCGATGTCCGGGTCGCCAACTAACCAAATAATTTCAAAGAAAAAGGATTCACGATGTCCACTACGGAAGGACCTGTTGTCGGAATTGATCTGGGAACCACTAACAGCGTAGTGGCCGCGATCGTTGACGGAAAGCCGACTGTTCTCGATGAAGTCGGCGAAAAGATTCTGCCGTCGGTGGTGGGGGTCACTCCGGACGGGCAACTCATCACCGGCGTGGTGGCCCTCAATCAGTTGGCCGCCTTTCCCGATCGCACCATTGCCTCGATCAAACGCCGCATGGGGACGATGGAGCCCATCCCGCTGGGCGATCAAACTTTCATGCCGCCGGAGATCAGCGCCATGATTCTCCGCCGCCTGCGGGACCGGGCCAGCCGGGCGTTGGGACAGCCGGTGACCCGTGCCGTGATTACGGTCCCGGCGTTCTTCGATGAGAACCAACGCCAAGCCACTCGCGAAGCGGGCGAGTTGGCCGGTCTCCATGTGGAACGCATCATCAACGAACCCACCGCCGCTACGCTGGTTTACCATGTCGGCGAACAAGATCAAAAACATATCCTCGTCTATGACTTCGGCGGCGGAACATTCGATGTCTCGCTTGTCCGCATGGAAGCCGGGGTCGTTGAAGTGCTTTCCAGCAATGGCGACACGCACTTGGGCGGCGATGATCTCGACCAGACGTTATTGGATCATGTCGCCGATCAGTTTCTGGAAGATCAAGACGTCGATCTCCGCGAAAATGCCCAGGCGCGGTATCGGCTTCTGCAGGCCTGCGAGCAGGCGAAACGTCATCTTTCCACCGAAGAAACTGTGGAAATCGCAGAGGAATTCATCGCGGAAAAAGATGGCAGCCCTTTAAACTTAACCACCACCATCACGCGAAGTGACTTCGAGGAGCTGATCGAGCCGTTCGTTCAACGCACGATCGATAGTGTCGATGAGGCCCTTCGCGATGCGGGACTGACGATCCACCAGATTGCGGATTTGGTACTGGTCGGCGGTTCGACGCGGATACCTCTGGTCGAGGAACGCTTGCGAGACGAGTTCCAGCGGGATCCCAGTCGAGCCGTTGATCCCGATTTGGCGGTCGCCTTGGGGGCCGCCGTGCAAGCGGCCATGATCGAAGGCCAATCCGTGGGGCCGGTGTTGGTGGATGTCACTCCGCATACCCTGGGGATCGAGGTCTGTGAAGGGATGTCCTTTGCGGGGCCGCATCTGGTGTTCTCGCCGATCATCCATCGCAACAGCCCGCTGCCGGCCCGTTACGAACAGGCGTACTCGAAAATGTTCGACAATCAGGAGGAGGCGGAAATCCATGTGCTTCAGGGCGAGCACTCGGAAGTGCACCGCAATCGTTCCATTGGACGTTTTCTGCTCGACCTGGAAGCGGGAGGCGGGAACCGGAACAAGATTGTAGTGCGATTCGATCTGACGTTGGATGGAACCTTGAAAGTCACCGCCACCCAAGCCGCCACAGACATCAGCCAGGAGTTGGTCATCGACAACGCCCTCAGCCAATTTCAAGCCGATGAACGCGATCGCGCGGTGGCCCGGCTTGGGGCCATGTTCGATGCCTCCGACGAGCTATTGGACGATGAGGATTTGCCTTCTCCCAATCAATGGGCCCCCCAAACGCCGGACACTTCGGATTCTTCCGTCGCCGCAACGAAGACGGACTCCGCAGAGGATGAAGCGAAGTTTCCCGAAGCGGTGGCCCTGATCAAAAAAGCGGAGTCTCTCAAATCCTCGGTGGACGCCGAGGATTCCTGCGATATCGAAACGCTTTGCGAGAATCTCAACCAAGCCATGACCCAGCGCGACCACTCCGCGGTGGCCAGTCTCTGCACCGAACTCGATGACATCTTGTTCTATGTCCAATAAGCCGGACTTCCGTTGCCCTGTCTGCCGCGCGAAGCAACCTCTTCAAGACAACTGCCGCCGTTGCAAAGCGGATCTGCGTCTGGTGGTCCGCGCCCGCCGCCGGGTGGCCTGCCTGCTCTCGGAAATCGAGCAGGTCCAGGCCAGCGGAAATCAAAAACGCGAAGAACTCCTCTGGGCAGAACTCCAATGGCTCGCCCCCAATTGGCAATAAGCCCGATTTACGGTCTTACAGCAAGAGATACGCGTGCCATGCGCGCATCTTTCGTTGAGGTCCGCTGACGCTCTTTGGTTGTGGCAAACCAGCCACGCTGGGGCTCACTCGATCCTATCAACCAGAAACTCAATCGATGTTCGTACCGGATGAAATCCTCCGCGACTGGGCCAGTCGCGGGAAATAGACATCGGCAGGAGCATCCTCCGATGAGGCCCCGGCTTGTCCCACTCCCCAACTGGCCACGGTTTGCTGATTGGGCGGACTACTATCCATTTTCCGAACCCTGCAGCAATCATCAATAGCACGGCTGCCGCCATCGGCGAGCCACTTCGTGTTCGGTGCAGGCCGCGTTGGTCGTGTTTTTCAACTATGGTGTCGATATCGAAACGATCTTCAAATCGGCTGCTTTTGACGAGTCGATTCTATGGCGGCACATCTCTTGGCGTCACAGGCATCGGTTATGAAATCGACCGCGAACTGATCGCGCAATCAAAGCGAAAGGCCATTGTCGCTGGTGTGAATGATCTCGTGCGGTTTGAGCAAGTGAATCTTCTCACTGCGGATCTTAGCAAGGCAAACGTGATCACCGTCTATCTGCTTCCCGACCGACTGAAAAACTTTTGCCCCAGTTCCAGAAACTCAAGCCCGGATCGCGAATCGTGTCCCACCATTTTGAGATTCCCCAGACGAAACAAGACGCTATCAAAGTTTCTCGCTACGAGGAAACGAGCCATCGAATCATAACCTGGCGAGCGCCATTGAATCGCACGACGCAACGTTGATCCATTGTCTGGATACCGGAAAAACCGGACGCTCAGTTGATACTTCCGATAAACATAAAGCCAATTTGGTCTTGACAGAATTGTAAACAAACTCGTCAAGTGAGAAATCGGATTCGACTAAAGAGTGATCTCACATCCAATCCGCCAGGCGAACATAATTGTTTTGCAAGCAGTGAAGTAAGGCATCGCAATGATAGAGACCGAAGCGAGTTTCGCGGTTTTCTTCGAGACGGCGGGTGCATCATCCGCTGCAGGCTGGTCTCCGATCGAAGTCGCAGCGGCGGAATCCACCGACCGCAGTTTGGGGCAGCGAATGGTGTAGTCTATTTGCCTGAATCTCGGATAAGAAACCCGTAAAAACATTGGTATCTTGCAGATTCAGGTGGAAATGACAGCTGATTGCTGACTTGGTTCTGTCTGCATTTGGCGGAAGCTGACTCGCTAAGTTCCACGTTTTACCCATTCACTGCAGTGTCATGTCGAGCCGTTCCCTAATCATGCCCAGAGTCCCCAGCCTTAAATCCTTAAGCAGGATTCAGGTTATTTGATGGCACTGGGGTGCCTGTTGGCGGCCATCGGTGGGCCACGTTCATGCACAATGACGAACCGACATGGGGCACTTGGAGACCCGTCGGAAAGTGCGTCGGTTTCATCGTCCGACGCAAGATTGACTGCCGGAAGGGGCCAAGCCAGAAACCGTTCCTTTGGTGACACAACCAAATCGACGACAGACATTTCCCGATTTACGCTTTGAAGCCTGTGCGAGAAAGTCATCTCGGAGAACAAGACGTCGAATTGCCATCGAATCGGTCTGAATTGACACACCTGGACGTTCCCTCGCGCGCGACGTGCAGTTTGTCTCGCCAACTTGGCGAGTCATTGAACACGCTGCCGTCCGACAGCACGCAGCAGGAAACAATCAATTTGCGAGATCGCCAGAATCCAATCACGGAGCGCAGTCAAAGTGACTCGCTTGCGATTTGCTTCGTGCATTCGGTCTGCGCGA
Organism: uncultured Planctomyces sp.; assembly: GCA_937899075.1. GTDB lineage: Bacteria > Planctomycetota > Planctomycetia > Planctomycetales > Planctomycetaceae > JABMPE01. Next base: position 5,857 of record CALDJX010000713.1, read on the forward strand.
CCGGAGCGAGTTCCGCATTCTGCTAACTGCAGGCGGTTGCATCGCCCGCCTGCTTCAAGAAATCGTTGTTCGTCGCTGCGGTGAAATCCAACGAGGGTTGCCTTCGATTGAGCTGGAACGAACTTCATCGCATGGTTGGTGCAAATTGCACCAACTTGTTCGTCAACGGCAAACGCGTCGCTGAAGATCAGGCCAACGGTCCCATCGCGACGGAAGCTTCCCACTTGATCGGCTGCAGCTATCACCGAACGAAGAGTTTCTTCACAGGAACAATCTCAGAAATAGCCGTCTGCGATACTTTGCTGGATCGTGATGAGCTCAATACGGCCATCGCCATCCTGATGCAGAAGTATGCCGTGCAGCTTTAGA